>NZ_JBHWJY010000065.1:16520-48898 GCF_042731135.1 Streptomyces sp. NPDC059874 | reverse complement strand
GGGCTGGAAGATCCAGCCCCGCCGGCGTTTGAGGCGCGGGGCTCTGGGGGCGGAGCCCACAGCAAGGCCCCGCGCGGCGGCCCGGCCCACCCCCGTCGGGAGGCCTACGCTCCGGCAGGCGTCGTCGACTTCAGGGTGCCGTCCGGGGCGGCCAGCAGCACCGGGGTGTCGGGCCCGCCCAGGTCGCGGACGGCCGCGCGGTCGGCGTCGGCCGGGGCTTCGGCGGCGCTGACGACGGCCGCGGCCTCCAGGGACCGCGCCCCGCTCGCCACGGCCATCGCGACGGCGGTCTGCAGCGCGCTCAGCTTGAGGGAGTCGAGCTCCACCGTCCCGGCGACGTAGGTGCGGCCGGTCTCGTCGCGTACGGCCGCCCCCTCGGGCACGCCGTTGCGGGCCCGGGCGCTGCGCGCGAGGGTGATGATCTTGCTGTCCTCGGGGTCGATCCCGTTGCTGTCGGTCATGGTCGAAAGCATATGGAGCCTCTCGGCGGAGCCGTGCAACGACCCCGCCGAGACGCCCTCTCCTCCGTCCCCCGCTCCCTGACTCGGGACAAACCCGTCGGCCCCGCGGGGACACGTCACGGCCGGTCGAGCCGCAGCCGCTCCGCCTTGGGCAGACCCGCGACCACCAGGTCGTAACTGTCCTCCACCAGCTCCCGGACCATCTCGTCCGGCAGCCCGCCGGGCCCGCCCACGGTGACCGTGTTCCAGTGCCGCTTGTTCATGTGCCACCCGGGCGCGATCGCCTCGTGCTCCGCCCGTAGCCGCACCGCCAGCTCCGGCTCGCACTTGAGGTTGACCTTCAGCGGCTCGGCGTCCAGCGCCGACAGCGCGAACACCTTTCCCAGCACCTTGAACACCGAGGTCTCCGGGGTGAAGGGGAACTCCTCGACCGCCGCGTTGAAGCCCAGACAGAACGCGCGCAGCTGCTCCGGGGTCATTCGCCCTCCTCCCCCTCACCCGCGGCCGGGACCACGGGCTCCACGAGAACCGTCACGATCTTGTTCCGCCGCCCCGCCGGGGATTCGGCCGTCAGCCGCAGCGGCCGCCCGTCGGGCAGCTCCACCGTCGCCGAGGCCCCCGCGATCGGCACCCGGCCGAGCGCCTTGGCCAACAGTCCGCCGACCGTCTCCACGTCCTCGTCGTCGAAGGCCTCGACCTTGAACAGCTCACCCAGATCGGTGATGTCGAGCCGGGCCGTGACCCGGTAGCGATCCTCGCCCAGATCCTCGACCGGCGGGAGCTCCCGGTCGTACTCGTCGGTGATCTCGCCGACGATCTCTTCCAGGATGTCCTCGATGGTGACGATGCCGGCCGTGCCGCCGTACTCGTCGATGACCACCGCCACGTGGTTGCGCACCTGCTGCATCTCGCGCAGCAGATCGCCCGCGTTCTTGGTGTCGGGCACGAAGACCGCGGGCCGCATCGCCGTCGAGACGAGGTCGGACTCGGCCTCCCGGCTGATGTGGGTCTTGCGGACCAGGTCCTTCAGGTAGACGATCCCGACGATGTCGTCCTCGTTCTCCCCGGTCACCGGGATGCGCGAGAAACCGGACCGCAGCGCGAGCGTGGTCGCCTGACGGATCGTCTTGTACCGCTCGATGCAGATCAGGTCGGTGCGCGGCACCATCACCTCGCGCACCAGCGTGTCGCCGAGCTCGAAGACCTGGTGCACCATCCGGCGCTCGTCGTCCTCGATCAGCGATTCCTTCTCCGCGAGGTCCACCATGGCGCGCAGCTCGGCCTCGGAGGCGAACGGCCCCTTGCGGAAGCCCTTCCCGGGCGTGAGCGCGTTGCCGATGAGGATCAGCAGCTGCGGGATCGGCCCCATGACCCTGGCGAGCGGTACGAGGACGTACGCGGCCGCCGTCGCGGTGTTCAGCGGGTGCTGGCGGCCGATCGTGCGCGGGGAGACGCCCACGGCGACGAAGGAGACCAGCACCATCACGGCGATGGCCACGAGCAGCGCCGTCCAGGTCTCGCCGAAGCCGTCGAGGCAGACGTAGGTGACGAGCACCCCGGCCGCCATCTCGCAGGTGACGCGGACCAGCAGCGCCACGTTGAGGTAGCGGGTGGGGTCTCCGGCGACCTGGGCGAGCTTCTCGCTGCCGCGCCGGCCTTCCCGTACGGCCTGCTCGGCGCGGAAGCTCGAAATGCGGGCGATCCCGGACTCCGCGCACGCCGCGAACCAGGCGACCACCACCAGCAGCACCGCTCCGGTGATCAGCTGGGGGGCGTTCACGAGACGGTCGGGGCCGGCGACGGACCGGTGATGCCGCGCTCGGAGCGCCAGCCGTCGACGATCGCCGCCTGGAGGCCGAACATCTCGGCCTTCTCGTCCGGCTCCTCGTGGTCGTACCCGAGCAGGTGCAGCACCCCGTGGACGGTCAGGAGCTGGAGCTCCTCGTCCATGGAGTGCTGCGTCGGTGCTTCCTCGCCCTGCTTCTTCGCGACCTCGGGGCAGAGCACGATGTCGCCGAGGAGCCCCTGCGGGGGCTCCTCGTCGTCCTTCGCCGGCGGACGGAGCTCGTCCATCGGGAAGGACATGACGTCGGTGGGTCCGGGCAGGTCCATCCACTGGATGTGGAGCTGCTCCATGGCGTCCTCGTCGATGACGATGACGGAGAGCTCGGAGAGCGGGTGGATCCGCATCCGGGTGAGCGCGTAGCGGGCGATGTCGAGGATCGCCTGCTCGTCGACCTCGGTTCCGGACTCGTTGTTGACGTCGATCGACATGGTGCGCTGAGTTCTACTTCCGCTGGTGGCCGCTCACGGCCTGCTGCTGGCCGTCGTCGTACTTCTCGTACGCGTCGACGATACGGCCGACCAGCTTGTGCCGGACGACATCCTCGGACGTGAGCCGCGAGAAGTGGATGTCGGGCACGCCGTCGAGGATCTCCTGGACCTGACGCAGCCCGCTCTTCGCGCCGCCCGGCAGGTCGATCTGCGTGATGTCACCGGTGACGACGATCTTCGAGTCGAAGCCGAGCCGGGTCAGGAACATCTTCATCTGCTCGGCGGTCGTGTTCTGCGCCTCGTCGAGGACGACGAACGCGTCGTTGAGCGTACGGCCGCGCATGTACGCCAGCGGCGCGACCTCGATGGTCCCGGCCGCCATCAGGCGCGGGATGGAATCGGGGTCGAGCATGTCGTGCAGCGCGTCGTAGAGCGGCCGCAGGTACGGATCGATCTTGTCGAAGAGGGTGCCCGGCAGGAAGCCGAGCCGCTCCCCCGCCTCGACGGCCGGCCGGGTCAGGATGATCCGGCTGACCTGCTTGGACTGCAGGGCCTGGACCGCCTTGGCCATGGCGAGGTAGGTCTTGCCGGTACCGGCGGGGCCGATGCCGAAGACGATCGTGTTCTTGTCGATCGCGTCGACGTACCGCTTCTGGTTGAGGGTCTTGGGGCGGATGGTGCGGCCGCGGCTGGAGAGGATGTTCTGGGTGAGCACCTCGGCGGGCGTCTCGTCCGGGCCGTTGCCGTTCTCGCTCGACTTGAGCATGGCGATCGAGCGTTCCACTGCGTCCTCCGTCATCGGCTGCCCGGTGCGGAGCACCAGCATCATCTCGTCGAACAGGCGCTGGATCAGAGCGACTTCCGCCGCCGCTCCGATCGCACTGACCTGATTGCCCCGAACATGGATGTCGGCCTTCGGGAAGGCCTTCTCGATCACGCGCAACAGGGCGTCACCCGAGCCGAGCACGCTCACCATCGGGTGCGCGGCCGGAACGGTGAAGTGGGCTCGCGCCTGCCCCGGCGCCGGGATGTGGGCTGTCGATGTCTGAGTCATGGGCCGGCACTGTGGCCTGCACATACCTCCCGCTGAGGGGCCGCGCCGTTCGACGACCTCCGGAGTACCAAGCCTACGACGCCCCGGCTGCTTCCCCGAGAGGTTTTATCCGCCGTGAAACCAGCGCTACGCGGAGTGTCGGAAGCCGATCGTCGGCACCGCCCTGCGGCGCGCGGCCGGGGTCGACCCCCGCGGGACCAGGTCGTCCAGGAAGCCGTACCGGCCGCGCAGCTCCTCCGGGGCGGCCCGCCACCAGTGGGCCACCTCCGGCCAGCCGGGGGCCGACAGGGAGCCGCCGAACTCCTGGACCGACAGCGCGGCCGTCAGCCCGGCGAAGGCCAGCCGGTCCGCCAGCGGCCAGCCCGCCAGGGTGCCGGTGACGAAGCCCGCCACGTACACGTCGCCCGCGCCCGTCGGGTCCAGCTCGTCCACCGTGATCCCCTGGACCTGCGCCGTCTCCCCCGTGCGCCCGTCCACCGCGTACGAACCCTCCGCGCCCATCGTCACCACCGCGATCGGCACCTTCTCGGCCAGCGCCCGGGCCGCCGCGCGCGGACAGTCGGTCCGGGTGTACCGCATCGCCTCGCCCGCGTTCGGCAGGAACGCCTCGCAGTGCTCCAGGTCGGCGAGGGCCGCCAGGTCCCAGCGCCCGCTCTCGTCCCACCCCGTGTCCGCGAAGACCCGCGAGCCGCGTCGGGCGGCCTCCCCGACCCACTCCTCGCCCCGGCCCGGGCCCAGCGAGGCCACGGCCGCCCGGGCCCGCGGCGGGCACTGCGGGAACGGCCCGGGGCCCGCCGGGGGCGGGGCCTCGTGGCCGTGCGAGACCATCGTGCGCTCGCCCTCGTACGCCATCGAGACCGTGACGGGGCTGTGCCAGCCGGAGATGGTCCGCGACATGGAGAGGTCGATGCCCTCGCCCTGTTCGAGCGCGTCCCAGCAGTACTCGCCGTAGTGGTCGTCGCCGAAGGCCGCGGCCAGCGAGGTGCGCAGGCCGAGCCGGGCCAGGGCGGTCGCCATGTTTGCGACGCCGCCGGGGCTGGAGCCCATGCCGCGCGCCCAGGACTCCGTACCGCGCACGGGCGCGGAGTCGAGGCCCGTGAAGATGATGTCGAGGAAGACCGTTCCGGTGAGGAAGACGTCGCAGCCGGGCTCCTCCGGGTCCCGCACCGGACCGAGTGGGTCCACGGCGGCTGAGAGGCTGTCGAAGCTGTCCCGACTCGTCACGGTGTGCTCCCCGGAGTTCTGGAAGTGGAAAGCTGCCAGTCCTGCCCACCTCGACCAGGACCAAACCCAGTGTGGCGCAGCTCACCACCGGAAGGCCGTTCTCCGCAACTCGGCGCCCCTGTGCCGCGCCTCAAACGCAGGCGGGGCCGGCAGGGTGCACACCCCGGCCCCCATACGCAGCCCCGCCAGGAGGCACCGCCCCGGCGCAGCCGAACCCACCCACCGCAGCCGAACCCAGACCCCACCAAGCCCCCCGCAGGGGACACCGCCTAGCCCCGCTTGGGGAGCGGCACCCGCACCAGGTCCGCCGCCACCGTCAACTCGCCGGCGAAGCCGGCCTCCCGCGCCTCGTGTTCGAACGCCGACGGGTCCGTGTACCGCTGCGAGAAGTGCGTCAGCACCAAGTGCCGGACGCCCGCCGCCCGCGCCACCCGCGCCGCCTGTGCGGCCGTGAGGTGCCCGTGCTCGGCGGCCAGCGCGGCCTCCGCTTCGAGGAACGTCGACTCGATCACCAGCATGTCGCAGCCCTCCGCGAGCGCCTCCACCCCCTCGCACATCCGGGTGTCCATCACGAAGGCGAACCTCTGCCCCGCCCGGTGCTCGCTGACGTCGTGGAGCGAGACCTCGCCGAGCCGCCCCTCGCGCTGGATCCGGCCCACGTCCGGCCCCTTGATCCCGTGCCGCGCGAGCAGCTCCGGCAGTATCCGGCGCCCGTCGGGCTCGGTGAGCCGGTAGCCGAAGGACTCCACCGGGTGCGACAGCCCGCGGGCCTCCAGGACGTACGAGTCCCCGCGCGCCAGCACCCCGTCCTCGGCCACCGGCGCCTCGTCGAGCAGCACCGTCTCCCGGTAGGCCGTCGCGTACCGCAGCCGGTCGAAGAACTTCTTCCCGGACGCCGGGTAGTGCGCCGTGACCGGGTGCGGCACCCGGTCGAGGTTGATCCGCTGGATCACCCCGGCGAGCCCGAGGCTGTGGTCACCGTGGAAGTGGGTGACGCAGATCCGGTTGATGTCGTGCGCGGCGACCCCGGCACGCAGCATCTGCCGCTGCGTGCCCTCGCCCGGGTCGAAGAGGATGCCCTCGCCGTCCCAGCGCAACAGGTAGCCGTTGTGGTTGCGGTGGCGGGTGGGCACCTGACTGGCGGTGCCCAGCACCACGAACTCTCTTACCGACACGTCTTATCCGGGCGGCCACTGGAGGCCGCGGCCACCGAGGACGTGCAGGTGGGCGTGGAACACGGTCTGGCCCGCGCCGGGGCCGGTGTTGAACACGACCCGGTAGCCGTGGTCGTCGATCTTCTCGTCGGCGGCGATCCGCCCGGCCTCGGTCAGTATGTCGGCGACGACGGTCGGCTCGGCCGCCGCGAGGGAGGCCGCGTCGGGGTAGTGCACCTTGGGGATGACGAGCACGTGCGTGGGCGCCTGCGGGTTGATGTCCCGGAAGGCGACGGTCGTCTCGGTCTCCCGGACCACCGTCGCCGGGATGGCCCCCGTGACGATCTTGCAGAACAGGCAGTCCGCCTGCGGTTCCCCGGCCATTGCTGAGCCTCCCGTGACGTTGATCGGTCAGCGCATCGTATCGGCCGCGCCGCGCATCGCCCTCAGGACCAGCGCCCCGTTCGCGCCAGCAGGACCGCCGTCGCCGCCGTACCCGCCGTGGAGGTCCGCAGCACCGAGCGGCCCAGCCGGTACGGCCGCGCGCCCGCTTCGGCGAAGACGGCCAGTTCCTCCGGGGAGACCCCGCCTTCCGGGCCGACCACCAGCACCACGGAGCCGGCCGTCGGGAGCTCCGCGACGGCCAGCGCCTCGGAGGGGGTGTCCCGGTCCTCGTGCAGGACCATCGCCAGGTCGGCGCCCGCCAGCAGCGCCGCCACCTGTTTGGTGGACATGGCCTCGGCCACCTCCGGGAAGCGGACCCGGCGGGACTGCTTGCCCGCCTCCCGCGCGGTGGCCCGCCACTTGGCCAGGGACTTGGCCCCCCGGTCGCCGCGCCACTGGGTGATGCACCGCGAGGCCTGCCACGGCACGATCGCGTCCACGCCGGTCTCGGTCATGGTCTCCACCGCCACCTCGCCGCGGTCGCCCTTGGGCAGGGCCTGGACGACGGTGATCCGGACGGCCGGTTCGGCCTCCTCGAAGACCCCGGACACCGAGACGACGAGCCGGTCCTTGCCCTCCGCCGCCTTCACCACGGCTTCGGCCCAGCGCCCGCGGCCGTCCGCGAGGACCACCGCCTCGCCCGGGTTCAGCCGCTTCACGGAGACCGCGTGCCGGCCCTCGGGACCGTCCAGGACGAACTCCGGCCCCGCGGGGACCTCTTCGACCACGAACACGGGGGCGGTCATGACGCACTCCTCATCTGCATGTCCTTCAACGCTCTCTGTGCCTCGGCCAGTTCGGCCGCCAGCACCTCCACCAGCTGCCCGGCCGGCAGCGCCCGCGCCAGTCGGTGCCCCTGGCCCGCCCACAGGGCCATGCCCTGCGCGTCCCCGGCCGCGGCGGCCGCCTTGCGCAGCCCCGAGGTCAGGTGGTGCACCTGCGGGTACGCGGCGGGGGCGTAGGGCCCGTGCTCGCGCATGAAGCGGTTCACCAGGCCGCGCGCCGGCCGCCCGGAGAAGGCCCGGGTCAGCTCCGTCCGTACGAAGAGCGGGTCGGTCAGCGCCTTCTTGTGCACCGGGTCCGCCCCCGACTCCGGGCACACCAGGAAGGCCGTGCCGAGCTGGGCCGCCACCGCGCCCGCCGCCAGCAGGGCCGCGATCTGCGAGCCCCGCATCAGACCGCCCGCCGCGATGATCGGGAGCGCGACCGCCTCCCGTACCTGGGCGACCAGCGCGAGCAGTCCCACGGCCGCCGTGCCGTCCGCCTGGGGGTCGTCGCGGTGCGTGCCCTGGTGACCGCCGGCCTCGACGCCCTGGACGCAGACGGCGTCGGCGCCGGCGTCCTGCGCGGCGCGGGCCTCTTCGACGGAGGTCACCGTGACGACGGTGTACGTACCCGCCTTGCGCAGGGCGGCGAGGGCCTCGGGCGTGGGGCAGCCGAAGGTGAAGGAGACGACCGGGACCGGGTCTTCGAGGAGGATGGCGAGTTTGGCGTCGTAGCCGTCGTCGCTGGTGCCGATGATGTCGTCGTCGGCGAGGGAGATCGCGTACCAGCTGGCCTCCCCGGCGAGCTGCCCGCGGTACGCCTCGACGGCGGCCGGGTCCACGTAACCGGTCTGCGGCATGAAGAGGTTGACGCCGAAGGGGCGCCGGGTGAGCGCGCGCACCTGTTTGATCTCGTGGTACATGCCGTCGGCGGTCTTGTAGCCGCCGGCCAGGAAGCCCAGTCCACCCGCTTCGCACACGGCCCCGACGAGCGCGGGGCAGGAGGCGCCGCCCGCCATGGGCGCCTGCACGATCGGGTAGGGGGAGAGACCGTTCGGTGGCGAGGACATGGACTGCATCGTGCCATGTCCCGCTCAGCGGGCCGAATCACGGCATTCGCCTGGCATAGTCCGCTTCCCGGCGTGGCCGAAACCTGCGCGCGCCGCGCTCGGCGAGCACGCACGGAGCCCGGCAGGAGATGATCTCCTGCCGGGCTCCCACGCGTACCACGGGCCGGTCAGCGGCCGTTGAAGGCGTCCTTCAGCCGGCTGAACAGACCCTGCTGGCCCGGCGCGAACTGGCCCGTCGGCCGCTCCTCGCCGCGCAGCTTCGCCAGCTGGCGCAGCAGCTCCTCCTGCTGGGCGTCCAGCTTGCCGGGGGTGGTGACCTCGACGTGCACGATCAGGTCGCCGCGCCCGCCACCGCGCAGGTGGGTGACGCCGCGCCCGTGCAGCGGGATCGCCTGGCCGGACTGGGTGCCGGGCCGGATGTCGATCTCCTCCATGCCGTCGAGCGTCTCCAGCGGGCACTTCGTGCCCAGGGCCGCCGCCGTCATCGGGATGGTGACCGTGCAGTGCAGGTCGTCGCCGCGCCGCTGGAACGTCGGGTGCGGCAGCTCGTGGATCTCCACGTACAGGTCGCCGGCGGGGCCGCCGCCGGGGCCGACCTCGCCCTCGCCCGCGAGCTGGATGCGGGTGCCGTTCTCGACGCCGGCGGGGATCTTGACCGTGAGGCTGCGGCGGGAGCGGACCCGGCCGTCGCCCGCGCACTCGGGGCACGGGGTCGGGACGACGGTGCCGAACCCCTGGCACTGCGGGCAGGGGCGCGAGGTCATGACCTGGCCCAGGAAGGACCGGGTGACCTGCGAGACCTCACCGCGGCCGCGGCACATGTCACACGTCTGCGCCGAGGTGCCGGGGGCGGCGCCCTCGCCGGAGCAGGTGGTGCAGACGACGGCCGTGTCGACCTGGATGTCCTTGGTCGTCCCGAAGGCCGCCTCGTCCAACTCCAGGTCCAGGCGGATCATGGCGTCCTGGCCGCGGCGGGTCCGCGAGCGCGGGCCGCGCTGCGAGGACTGGCCGAAGAAGGCGTCCATGATGTCGGAGAAGTTGCCGAAGCCACCCGCCCCGAAGCCGCCCGCGCCGCCGCCGCCCGAGGAGGACAGCGGGTCGCCGCCGAGGTCGTAGACCTGCTTCTTCTGCGGGTCCGACAGCACCTCGTAGGCTGCGTTGATCTCCTTGAAACGCTCTTGCGTCTTGGGATCGGGGTTCACATCCGGGTGCAGCTCGCGCGCGAGCCGCCGGAATGCCTTCTTGATCTCATCCTGGGATGCGTCGCGGCGCACGCCGAGAACGGCGTAGTAGTCCGTGGCCACTTACGACTCCGCCAGGATCTGTCCGACGTAACGTGCCACTGCGCGTACCGCTCCCATCGTTCCGGGGTAGTCCATGCGGGTCGGTCCGACCACGCCGAGTTTGGCGACTGCTTCGCCGCCCGAACCGTAACCGACCGAGACGACGGACGTGGAGTTCAGTCCCTCGTAGGCATTCTCATGCCCGATCCGTACGGCCATTCCCGACTCGTTGGCCTCGCCGAGCAGCTTGAGGAGCACGACCTGCTCCTCCAGCGCTTCGAGCACCGGCCTGATCGTCAGGGGAAAATCGTGTCCGAAGCGGGTGAGATTGGCGGTGCCGCCGATCATCAGCCGCTCTTCGGCTTCCTCGACCAGGGTTTCGAGGAGCGTCGCGAGCACGGTGGACACCGTGGCGCGGTCCTCGGCCTCGAAGGATTCGGGCAGGTCCTGGACGAGCGGGGGCACGTCGGTGAAGCGACGGCCGACGACCCGACTGTTGAGCCGGGCCCGCAGATCGGCGAGAGAGGCCTCGCCGAAGGGGGTCTGGCAGTCGATCAGCCGCTGCTCGACGCGCCCGGTGTCCGTGATCAGTACGAGCATCAGGCGCGCGGGAGCGAGCGAGAGCAGCTCCACGTGCCGGACGGTCGACCGGGTCAGGCTCGGGTACTGGACGACGGCGACCTGCCGGGTGAGCGTGGCGAGGAGCCGCACCGTGCGGCCGACGACGTCGTCGAGGTCGACGGCGCCGTCGAGGAAGTTCTGGATGGCCCGCCGCTCGGGGCTCGACAGCGGTTTGACCCCCGCCAGCTTGTCGACGAAGAGCCGGTAGCCCTTGTCGGTGGGGATCCGGCCGGCGCTGGTGTGGGGCTGGGCGATGTAGCCCTCGTCCTCCAGCACGGCCATGTCGTTGCGCACGGTGGCAGGCGAGACCCCGAGGCGGTGCCGCTCGGTGAGCGCCTTGGAGCCGACCGGCTCCTCCGTCCCGACGTAGTCCTGGACGATGGCGCGCAGCACTTCGAGTCTGCGTTCGCTGAGCATCGCGCACACCTCCGGCTGTGGTCCGTTGCCCTGTTCGTTGGCACTCTGGGCGTTCGAGTGCCAGAGATCCCCCGCTCAGTGTACGGCCGGGTAGTAAGACCCTGGCAAGGGAGGCCCGCCAGGGTAGCGTCGCCGCATGGATGTGCGTTGGGAAGAGGCGGGCTGGGAACGGCTGACCGGACGGGCCGGCCGCAGACGCCTGCCGGTGTGGGATTGCACCGTGGGACTGGTGGTGGGCGACGACTCGATGCTTCTCGTCGACCCGGGTTCCAGCCTGCGGGAGGGGGTCGAGCTGCGGGAGCAGGTGGAACGGCTGACGGACCGCCGCGTGACCCATATCGCATTCACCCACGGACATTTCGACCACGTGCTGGGGGCCGCCGCCTTCTCCGGGGCCGAGGTGTACGGGGCGGTGGGTCTGGCCGCCGTGCTGTCGACGGGCCGGGAGCAGCTGCGCGCGAGCGCGGTGCGGCACGGGCTGGCGGAGACCGAGGCGGCCGAGGCCGTCGAGCAGCTGGTGCTGCCGCGCCACCCGGTGTCGGGCGAGTGGACGCTGGACCTGGGCGGCGTGCAGGTGCTGCTGGCGAACGTGGGGCCGGGGCACACCGGGCACGATCTGGCCGTCTTCGTGCCGGGCGAGGACGAAGTGGTGTTCTGCGGGGACCTGGTGGAGGAGTCCGGCGACCCCCAGGCGGGCCGGGACGCGATCCCGGCGCAGTGGCCCGCCGCCCTGGACCGGCTGCTGTCGCTGGGCGGGGACGACGCGCTGTACGTGCCGGGTCACGGAGCGGTGGTCGACGCGGGGTTCGTACGTGCGCAACGCGCCACACTGGCCGCCCGTTTCGGCGTGTCGTAGGCATGATCGGCGCGCCTCTCCTACGCTCGGCCGGATGCGCGAGTACTCCCCCGACCTGACCCCCCAGTGGAAGCGCCCGAAGGCGGTGCCGGAGGTGGCGGCGGAACCGGACCTGGTGGTCGAGGTGGCCGGTACGGACTTCTGCGGCGCGGTGGTGTCCTGCGAGGCGGGCACGGTGACCCTGGAGGACCGATTCGGCAAGCGCCGCGTCTTCCCCCTGGAGCCGCGGGGCTTCCTGCTGGACGGCGCCGTGGTCACCCTCACCCGCCCCGCGCGCGGCCACTCCGCGCCCCGCCTCACCGCCTCGGGCTCGATCGCCGTCCCGGGCGCGCGGGCCCGGGTGGCGCGGGCCGGGCGCATCTACGTGGAGGGCCGGCACGACGCGGAGCTGGTCGAGAAGGTCTGGGGCGACGACCTGCGCATCGAGGGCGTGGTGGTCGAGTACCTGGAGGGCATCGACGACCTCCCGGCCATCGTCGCCGACTTCGCCCCGGCCCCGGACGCCCGCCTGGGCGTCCTGGTGGACCACCTGGTGCCCGGCTCGAAGGAGTCCCGTATCGCGGCCTCGGTGACCTGTCCCGACGTCCTGATCGCGGGCCACCCGTACATCGACGTCTGGCAGGCGGTGAAACCCTCCGCCCTGGGCATCCCGGCGTGGCCGGTGGTCCCGCGCGGTCAGGACTGGAAGACGGGCATCTGCCGCGCGCTGGGCTGGCCGGAGAACACGGGCGCCGCGTGGCAGCACATCCTGTCCCGCGTGACGTCCTACAGGGACCTGGAGCCGACCCTCCTGGGCCGCGTGGAGGAGCTGATCGACTTCGTTACGGTCGGCGGTGCCGCTTGATCTTGGGGAGGGTGCCGAACTCGCTGGAGTCCAGCTGAACATCCAGTACGTCCAGAGGCATTGGATCGCCGAACTTATGGGTCCGACGCGTCATGTAGTCAGCGTCCTCTCCCTTGCCAGTCGGGTCCGTGAGCAGCACACAGGCCGCCTCGAACGGGTCGCGAACGCTTGATTCCGTAATCCCGCTCGACACTCGACTTCGACACGACCTCGAGCACGAGGGTGATCACCTCGGAGGGCATGAGTCGACCGCTCCCCGGGCCTGCTCCTCGCTCCACCACCACGAGGTCGGGCTGGGGCTCGCTGGTCTCTTCCAGGATCGCGATGTCCTGCGTCTGGAGTCGGCGCCAGAGTTTGCGCGGAATCTGGTCCTGGACGGCCTCCACGATGTCGTTGTGGACCACGTCGGGCCCCGCCATCATCACGATGTCCCCCCGCAAAAGTTCGATCTTGTAGTGACCGAAGAGCTCGGGGTGTCCCTCGAACACTGCAATCATCTGCTCGTATGCAGCGGTCATCGGTGGTCCTCCACATCCTCCGCTGGTGTCGCCGGCAGCCTGGGGACAGGGTAGGCAGCCGCAACGGATCGCGTACGGATTCACTCCGTGGAGTGATCAGTCCACCAGGTCGCGGACCACCGCGTCGGCCAGCAGCCGCCCACGCAGGGTCAGGACCGCGCGGCCCGCCTCGTACGGGCCCGCCTCCAGCAAGCCGTCGGCCAGCGCCCGCTGCGAGGCGGCGAGCCCCACCGGGGCCAGCAGGGACAGCGGGACCCCGTCCACCAGGCGCAGCTCCAGCAGGATCCGCTCCACCCGCCGGTCCTCCTCGGACAGCAGCTCGCGGCCCGCGCCCGGGGAGCGTCCCTCCGCCAGCGCGGCGGCGTACGCGCCCGGGTGCTTCACGTTCCACCACCGCACCCCGCCCACGTGCGAGTGCGCACCCGGCCCGGCGCCCCACCAGTCGGCGCCGCGCCAGTACAGCTCGTTGTGCAGGCAGCGCCCGGCCTCCGAGGTGGCCCAGTTGGACACCTCGTACCAGGAGTACCCGGCCCCGGCCATGACCTCGTCCGCGATCAGGTACCGGTCGGCGTGCACGTCGTCGTCCGTCATCGGGACCTCGCCCCGGCGGATCCGCCGGGCGAGCTGCGTGCCCTCCTCCACGATCAGCGCGTAGGCGCTGATGTGGTCGGGGCCCGCCCCGAGCGCGGCATCGAGCGAGGCCCGCCAGTCCTCGTCGGACTCCCCCGGGGTCCCGTAGATCAGGTCCAGGTTGACGTGCTCGAAGCCCGCCGCCCGCGCCTCCGCGACGCAGGCCTCAGGGCGGCCCGGGGTGTGCGTGCGGTCCAGCACCTTCAGGACGTGCTGCTTCGCGCTCTGCATGCCGAAGGAGATCCGGTTGAAGCCGCCGGCGCGCAGCTCGGCCAGGTAGGCCGGGTTGACCGACTCCGGGTTGGCCTCTGTGGTGATCTCGGCGTCCTCGGCCAGCCCGAACTCGTCGCGGATCGCCGCGAGCATCCGTACGAGGTCCCCGGCCGGCAGCAGCGTCGGCGTGCCGCCGCCCACGAACACCGTGCGCACGGCCCTCGGGTCGTCCCCGAGCACCTTCCGGGCGAGGCGGACCTCGTCGATCAGGGTGTCGGCGTAGTTCTCCCGCGAGGCGAGCACACCGCCGGTGCCCCGCAGCTCGGTGGCCGTGTAGGTGTTGAAGTCGCAGTACCCGCAGCGCGTGGCGCAGTACGGGACGTGCAGGTAGAAGCCGAGCGGCCGGTCCCCCGCGCCCGCCAGGGCGTGCGACGGCAGCGAGCCGTCTTCGGGCATGGGTTCACCGTCGGGCAGTGCGGAAGGCATACCCCCATCATCCCGCACCTCGAACACCGACCCGCGCCTCAGCGGCCGGGCCGGCGAAATTCCAGCCCCGCCGGCGTTTGAGGCGCGGGGTCTGGGGCGGAGCCCCAGGAAGCAACCCGCAGGGAACGCACCGGCCGCACCCCACCCGCCCGGGCCTTGGCCGACCAGGAGGGTCGGGGCCGCGGGGCGGCCCAGCCGCCCCGCCCGCCCGGCCCGCCGCGAGGCGTCAGGCCTCGCGCGACCCCTCGTACATCTCCTCGATCAGGTGCTTGAACTCACGCTCGACGACCGGCCGCTTCAGCTTCAGGCTCGGCGTGAGGTCGCCGTGCTCCACGTCCAGGTCGCGCGGCAGGATCCGGAACTTCTTGACCGTCTGCCAGCGCTGGAGGCCCTCGTTCAGGGTCTGTACGTACGTCTCGATCAGGCGCGCGGTCTCCGGCGCGGCCAGGACCTCCCCGTACGTCTTGCCCTCCAGCCCGTTCTCGGCGGCCCAGGTGAGGATCGACGGCTCGTCGAGCGCGATCAGCGCCGAGCAGAAGTTCCGGTCGGCGCCGTGCACGACGATGGTCGACACGTACGGGCAGATCGCCTTGAACTGGCCCTCGACCTCGGCCGGGGCGACGTACTTGCCGCCCGAGGTCTTGATCAGGTCCTTCTTGCGGTCCGTGATGCGGAGGTAGCCGTCGGCCGACAGCTCGCCGATGTCGCCCGTGTGCAGCCAGCCGTCGGACTCCAGGACCTCGGCGGTCTTGTCCGGCTGCTGGTGGTAGCCCTGCATGATGCCGGGGCCGCGCAGCAGGACCTCGCCGTCGTCGGCGATGCGGACCTCGGTGCCGGGGAGCGGCTTGCCGACGGTGCCGGTGCGGTAGGCCTCGCCCGGGTTGACGAAGGAGGCGGCGCTGGACTCGGTCAGGCCGTAGCCCTCCAGGATGTGGATGCCCGCGCCGGAGAAGAAGTAGCCGATCTCGGGGGCCAGGGCGGACGCGCCGGAGACGGCGGCGCGCAGGTTGCCGCCGAAGGCCTCGCGGAGCTTGGAGTAGACGAGCGCGTCGGCGATCTTGTGCTTGGTGGCGAGGCCGAGGGGGGCGGTCTTGCGGCCGGTGCGCCGGAAGTTGTCCTGGGTGACCTTGGCGTACTCGCGGGCCACGCCGACCGACCACTGGAAGATCTTGTACTTGGCGCCGCCGCCGGCCCGGGCCTTGGCGGCCACGCCGTTGTAGACCTTCTCGAAGATGCGCGGAACGGCCGCCATGTACGTCGGCTGCACGATCGGCAGGTTCTCGATGATCTTGTCGATGCGGCCGTCGACGGCGGTCACGTGCCCGACCTCGATCTGCCCGGAGGTCAGCACCTTGCCGAAGACGTGGGCCAGCGGCAGCCACAGGTACTGGACGTCGTCCTTGCCGATCAGGCCGGTGGCGACCATGGCCTTGGCCATGTACGACCAGTTGTCGTGCGGCAGCCGCACGCCCTTGGGGCGGCCGGTCGTACCGGACGTGTAGATGAGGGTGGCCAGCTGGTCGGCGGTGATGGCTCCGACCCGCTCCTTGACCGCCTCGGGGTGCTTGGCGAGGTACTCCTTGCCGCGCGCCTCCAGATCGGCGAGCGAGAGCACCCAGCCCTCGGGGTCGCCCTCCTCGGCGATCGCGTCGGCGGCCTCCAGGACCACCACGTGGGCGAGGTCGGGCAGGTCGGCGCGGCGCTCGCGGGCCTTCGCCAGCTGCTTGCCGTCCTCGGCGATGAGCACCCGGCTCTCGGAGTCCGAGAGGATGAACGCCGACTCGTCCGCGTTGGTGCTGGGGTAGATGGTGGTGACCGCGCCGCCCGCGCACATCACGCCGAGGTCGGACAGGATCCACTCGACCCGGGTGTTGGAGGCGAGCGCGACCCGCTGCTCGGCCTGGATGCCGAGGTCGATCAGCCCGGCGGCGATGGCGAAAACCCGCTCGGCGGCCTGGCCCCAGCTGAGCGACTTCCAGTCGTCGGGTCCCTGGCCGTCGGCCGCGGGCACCGGGAACCGGTAGGCCTCCGCATCGGGCGTCTTCGCGACGCGCTCAAGGAAGAGGGCCGCCACGGTGGGCGGGCGGTTCTCGATCAAGGTCTGTGTGTCGCTCACGGACGTCCTCCGGACCACGCGGCAGGGCCTGTCATTCAGGGCGGTGACTCAGGGCTTGTAACTGGCGAGTAACCATCGAGCAGTGATCAGAGTAGGGGCCCTCCGGCCGGTGCGTAAGAGCCCCCGAGCGGCCGATTCATAACGAAACAGGCCCCCGGGCATCGCCTCGGGGGCCTGTCTCGTACACAACGGCTGCCGACGGGCCGCCGACGGACTACTTCTTCTTGCCGCCGGACTCGTCGCTGGACAGCACCGCGATGAAGGCCTCCTGCGGGACCTCTACGGAGCCGACCATCTTCATCCGCTTCTTGCCTTCCTTCTGCTTCTCCAGCAGCTTCCGCTTACGGGAGATGTCACCGCCGTAGCACTTGGCGAGGACGTCCTTGCGGATGGCGCGGATGGTCTCGCGGGCGATGACGCGGGAGCCGATCGCGGCCTGGATCGGCACCTCGAAGGCCTGCCGCGGGATGAGCTCGCGCAGCTTGGCGACCAGGCGCACGCCGTAGGCGTAGGCGGCGTCCTTGTGCGTGACGGCGGAGAAGGCGTCGACCTTGTCGCCGTGCAGCAGGATGTCGACCTTGACCAGGCTGCCGGACTGCTCGCCGGTGGGCTCGTAGTCGAGGGAGGCGTAACCGCGCGTCTTGGACTTCAGCTGGTCGAAGAAGTCGAAGACGATCTCCGCGAGCGGGAGGGTGTAGCGGATCTCGACCCGGTCCTCGGAGAGGTAGTCCATGCCGAGCAGGGTGCCGCGGCGGGTCTGGCAGAGCTCCATGATCGCGCCGATGAACTCGCTGGGCGCGAGGATCGTGGCCCGCACGACCGGCTCGAAGACGTCCGAGATCTTGCCCTCGGGGAACTCGCTCGGGTTGGTGACGGTGACTTCCTTGCCGTCCTCCAGGACGACGCGGTAGACCACGTTGGGCGCGGTGGCGATCAGGTCGAGGCCGAACTCGCGCTCCAGGCGCTCGCGGACCACGTCCAGGTGGAGCAGGCCGAGGAAGCCGACGCGGAAGCCGAAGCCGAGCGCCGCCGAGGTCTCCGGCTCGTAGACGAGCGCGGCGTCGTTGAGCTGGAGCTTGTCCAGGGCCTCGCGCAGGTCCGGGTAGTCCGAGCCGTCGAGCGGGTAGAGGCCCGAGAAGACCATCGGGCGCGGGTCCTTGTAGCCGCCGAGTGCCTCGGTCGCGCCGTTGTGCAGGCTGGTGATGGTGTCACCGACCTTGGACTGACGGACGTCCTTCACGCCGGTGATGATGTAGCCCACCTCGCCGACGCCGATGCCGTCGGCCGGGGTCATCTCGGGCGAGGAGACGCCGATCTCCAGCAGCTCGTGGGTGGCGCCGGTCGACATCATGCGGATGCGCTCGCGCTTGTTGAGCTGGCCGTCGACCACACGGACGTAGGTGACCACGCCGCGGTACGAGTCGTAGACCGAGTCGAAGATCATCGCGCGGGCGGGGGCGTCCTTGACGCCGACCGGGGCCGGGACCGTGGCGACGACCTTGTCGAGCAGCGCTTCCACGCCGAGACCGGTCTTCGCGGAGACGCGCAGGACGTCCTCGGGCTGGCAGCCGACCAGGTTCGCGAGCTCCTCGGCGAACTTCTCCGGCTGGGCGGCCGGCAGGTCGATCTTGTTGAGCACGGGGACGATCGCGAGGTCGTTCTCCATCGCCAGGTACAGGTTGGCGAGGGTCTGGGCCTCGATGCCCTGGGCGGCGTCCACCAGGAGGATGGTGCCCTCGCACGCGGCGAGGGAACGCGAGACCTCGTAGGTGAAGTCGACGTGCCCGGGGGTGTCGATCATGTTGAGGATGTGGGTGTTGCCCTGACCCTCGCCCGTGGTGGGCGCCCAGGGCAGCCGCACCGCCTGGGACTTGATCGTGATGCCGCGCTCACGCTCGATGTCCATGCGGTCGAGGTACTGGGCGCGCATCTGCCGCTGGTCGACCACACCGGTGAGCTGGAGCATCCGGTCGGCAAGGGTCGACTTGCCGTGGTCGATGTGCGCGATGATGCAGAAATTGCGGATCAGCGCCGGGTCGGTACGGCTCGGCTCGGGCACGTGGCTGGGGATCGCGGGCACGCAGTGTCCTGATTCTCGGTCGCAGTCGGAACGCGGAACGAAGTCTGAAGTCCTCCCATGGTCCCATGGACGGGGCAGTGCGCTCGGTTTGGGCCGCCAGGAGCGTGCCTGGTAGCCTGGGCAGCTGTGTCTCGTATGCCCTCTCAGCTGTCGAGGCACAATCCGAAGATCAAACTCTGAACCTGAAAAGGCTCTTTCGTGGCGAACATCAAGTCCCAGATCAAGCGGAACAAGACGAACGAGAAGGCGCGCCTGCGCAACAAGGCCGTCAAGTCTTCGCTCAAGACCGCGATCCGCAAGGCCCGCGAGGCCGTCCTCGCCGGTGACGTCGAGAAGGCCACCGTGGCTTCCCGCGCCGCCGCGCGTGCGCTCGACAAGGCTGTCTCGAAGGGTGTCATCCACAAGAACGCCGCCGCCAACAAGAAGTCGGCGCTGGCCACCAAGGTTGCCTCCCTCCAGGGCTGAGCTCTCGATGTGAATCGCCGGTAGGGACCCAGCGGGCCCTCTCTTCCGCTCCCTCACCGGCACACCGCGCCGCACGCGGCCTGCGTTCGCCACGCGGGTGCGGCGCAAGCATCTTCACGCAGTAACCGAAGGCCCCGGCCTCCACCCTTCCCCAGGGTGGCGGCCGGGGCCTTCGCGTTGCCCGCTCATCCGCGCACGGCCGCCAGGACGGTCGAGGTCAGGACGTCGGGGGCGTCCACCGGGTCCAGTCGACCGGCCTGCACCTCGGCGGCGGCGGCGTGGACGAGGCTGTAGACGACGGTGACCAGCCAGTCCGCGGACAGGTCGGAGCGCAGTTCGCCGGCCTCCTGGCCCCGGACGATCAGACGGCGCACCGGGGCCAGGATCCGGTCGTGGCGCTCACGGAGCTGCTCGGGCGGGAACGCGGCGGAGACGGCGGCGAAGACGGCGGAGTGCCGGTCGAGGAGCCGCCAGGAGGTACGGACGAGCCAGGCGAGGTCGCCGCCGTCCGCGAGAGCCGCGGTGGCTTCGGCCTCCGCCCGGTCGAAGGCGGCGTCGAGGAGCGCCTCCCGGGTGGCGAAGTGGGAGTAGAGCGTGACCCGGCTGACTCCGGCGGCGCGGGCGATCGCGGCCATGCTGGCCTGCGGGTCGGCGAGGAAGCAGTCCAGGCCCGCGTCGACGATCGCGGCGGCGTTGCGCTCGGCGTCGGCACGGCGGGGCCGAGGGGTGGGGGCGTCGGTTGCCATGAACCCAAACTTAACACCGCTGTTCACATTCCACGGGCGGGCCTGCATACTCGATCCCTAACACCCCTGTAAACTTTAGGAGCGGCTTCGCCATGCCCTCGCATGCCCATGCCCATGCCCATCCCCATCGGTGGCGGCTGCTGGCCCTGCTCTGCCTGGCCCAGTTCATGCTCATCGCGGACGTCACGGTGGTGAACGTGGCCCTGCCCGTCATCAGCACCGACCTCGCCCTCTCGGACACCGGACCCACCTGGGTCGTCACCGCGTACGCGCTCTTCTTCGGCGCCCTGCTGCTGGTGGGCGGACGACTGGCCGACCGGTTCGGGGCGCTGCGGATGTTCCTGGCCGGGCTGACGCTGTTCACGGCGGCCTCCATGGCCTCCGGCCTCGCGGAGACCGGCGGCACGCTGATCGCGGCGCGCTCCGCGCAGGGCATCGCCGCCGCCCTGCTCTCACCGGCGGCGATGGCGCTGGTCCTGGCGTTGTTCGAGGGCCCGGCCCGGCACCGGGCCCTCGGCGTCTGGGCGGGGATCGGCGGCGCCGGCGCGGCAGTCGGGGTCCTGCTCGGCGGGATCCTGGCCGACGGGCCGGGCTGGCGGTGGATCTTCTACGTCAACCTGCCCGCCGGCGCTCTGGCACTGATCGCCGTCCCGCTGCTGCTGGGGCGCGCGTCCCGGGCCCCCGGCGCGCGGTCTCCCGTACGGCCGGCGGGAGCGCTCCTGCTGACGGCGACTTCCGGGTGCCTGGTCTACGGGCTGGCCGAAGGCTCTTGGCCCTGGCTGGCCGGAGCCGCCGCGGCGGGGCTTCTGTCGGCGGTGGCCGAAAGCCGCAACCCGCACCCCCTGCTGCCCACCACCCTCCCGGGCCGCGCCCTGCTGGGCGGGAGCGCGGTGATGCTGGGGGCGGCCGGGCTGCTGGTGACCGGCTTCTACCTGAGCTCCCTGCACATCCAGCAGACCCTCGGGCGCAGCGCCCTCGTCACCGGGCTGGCCTTCCTCCCGGTGGCGGTGGCGGTCACCGCGGGCGCGCACCTGGGCGGCCGGGCGGTCGTGCGGTTCGGCTGGCGCCCGGTCGGCGTCACGGCCTTCGCCCTCTCGGCGGCGGGCGCCGCCCTGGCCCCCACGGGCGGGCTCTGGACCGGCCTGGTCCCCGGCTTCACCCTGCTCGCGCTCGGTCTCGGCGGGGCCTTCGTGTGCGCGACGACGGCCGCGCTCTCCGAAGTGCCCCCGGAGCACTCCGGGCTGGCCTCCGGCCTGGTCGGCACCTCGCACGAACTGGGCGCTGCCCTGGGCGTCGCCGCCCTCGCCTCCAACGGCTTCGACACGCTCCCGCTCCCGGCGCTGGCCCTCGCCCTGACCGCCGCAGCGCTCCTCCCAAAAGGCCGGCCCCACCCCACCGCAGCCCGCGCGATGGCCCACTGACCGGGAGCCTGTGACGACCAGGCCGGTTGCGACGGGGACGGGTGTGTGCCGGGGCGTCCCCGCAGGGCGCCGAACACCACCACCCTCGGCCCTTCGACCCCTGGAAACGTTCGGCGCCCGAGGAGACGCCCCGGCACACACCCGACCCCGGCGCAACCCGCAGCCGCCCGACCCCGGCGCACCCCGCGACGCCTTGCCCAGGCCACCCCACCAAACTCACCGGCCCCGTTCTTAAGCGAACGGCCTAACGACGCTGGGGGCGGGCCGCGCGGGCCACTGCCACGACCGCCTTCTCCAAGGCGTACTCGGGGTCGTCGCCGCCGCCCTTCACTCCGGCGTCGGCGGCGGCCACGGCGCGCAGGGCGTCGGCGACCCCGTCCGCGGACCAGCCGCGCATCTGCTGGCGGACCCGGTCGATCTTCCACGGCGGCATGCCCAGGTCCCGGGCGAGGTCGCCGGGGCGGGCACCGCGCGGGGCGGAGGCGAGCTTGCCGATCGCGCGCACCGCCTGGGCCAGCGCGCTGGTGATCAACACCGGCGCCACCCCGGTGGCCAGGGACCAGCGCAGGGCTTCGAGGGCCTCCGCCGCCCGCCCCTCGACGGCCCGGTCGGCGACCGTGAAGCTGGAGGCCTCGGCGCGACCCGTGTAGTAACGGCCCACCACGGCCTCGTCGATCGTGCCCTCGACGTCCGCGCACAGCTGCGCCGCCGCGCTCGCCAGCTCCCGCAGGTCGCTGCCGATCGCGTCCACCAGGTTCTGGCAGGCCTCCGGGGTCGCCGAGCGACCCAGTGTGCGGAACTCTCCCCGGACGAACGCCAACCGGTCCGCCGCCTTGGTCATCTTCGGGCAGGCGATCTCCCGGGCGCCCGCCTTGCGCGCGGCGTCCAGCAGGCCCTTGCCCTTGACCCCGCCCGCGTGGAGGAGGACGAGGACGATCTCCTCGTAGGGCGCGTCGAGGTAGGCCTTGACCTCCTTGACGGTGTCCGCGGACAGGTCCTGCGCGTTGCGCACGACCAGCACCTTGCGCTCGGAGAAGAGCGAGGGGCTCGTCAGCTCGGCCAGTGTGCCGGGCTGGAGCTGCTCGGAGGAGAGGTCGCGCACGTCCGTGTCGGCATCGGCGGCGCGAGCGGCCGCCACCACCTCCCGTACGGCACGGTCGAGCAGCAGGTCCTCCTGCCCCACCGCGACGGTGAGCGGGGCGAGCGGATCGTCGGTTGAGTTCTTCCTGGTGGCCATCGCCTCCAGCATCCCACGCCGCACTGACAGCCCACCGCCGTGCGGCCCCTCTCGGCGAATACTTGAGAATGGTCGCGTGAACGTGCGACATGTACTCGTCCTGCCCGACCGCGACGCCGCCGAGGAGGTGGCGCAGGAGGCCGTCGACCGCTTCGGCCTCCCGGAGGAGCCGCAGTTGGTCCGTGACGCCCTGGCCGGCGAGGACGATGCCGAGGACGCCCAGTGGCTGGTGGTCGTCGAGGATCCGCGGGAGCGCCTCGACCCCACCGTCCTGGACGCCCTCGCCGCCGAGTACGAAGGCTGGCTGGAGGCCCCGTAGGCGCCGGGGCCCCCTCGGGTCCTTCGGCTCTCTCAGGCCTTGTGGACGGCCTGGACGTCCAGCGCCACTTCCACGCTCGATCCGATCGCCGCGATCCCGTGCGCCAGCATCGACTGCCAGTTCAGGGTGAAGTCCTCGCGCTGCAGTTCGGCGGTGGCTCGGCAGGCCGCCCGCGGCTCGCCCTCCAGGCCCGTGCCGAGCCCCAGGTACTGGGTGTCGAGGGTGACGGAACGGCTCACCCCGTGGAGGGTGAGGGCGCCCGCGACGGCCCAGCGGCTGCCGCTGCGGTGGATGAACCGTTCGCTGTAGAACTCCACCGTCGGGTAGCGGACCGCGTCCAGGAAGTCCCCCGAGCGCAGGTGGTCGTCCCGCATCCGCATCCCGGTGTCGATGCTCGCCGCGTCGATGATCACGTGAATCGAGGAGTCCTCCATGCGTTCGGCTATCCGCACCGCGCCCGCGAACGTGTTGAACCGGCCGCGGATCCGGGCCATGCCGATGTGACGGGCCGTGAAGGCGATCGTCGAATGCGTCGGGTCGAGCTCCCAGTGGCCGGGCTGCGGGAGCAGCGGCGGTTCCACGGAGTCGAGGACGATCTCCCCGGTGCCGGGCTGCGCCGGGCCGCCCACCAGCGTCGCCCCGTGGAACGGCGCGTACCCCTCGGCCGTGACGGAGAGCCGGTACTCCCCTTCCGGGACGGCCGCCGTGATCCCGCCGTACGGGTCGGTCTCCCCGCTGACGATCCGCCGGCCGATCGGGTCGGTGAGCTCGAATTTCGCCTGTCGTATGGGCTGGTGGACGCTGTCCAGCACACGGCAGCTGAGCAGACGTGCCGTCGGTGGCAGCGTCAGTGTCGCGGATGTGTGCGGACTGGGACCTCCGGCCGTATCCATCCCCCGTCGGCGACCGAACATGGCTGATGCACCCCCGTGCTGTGTGGACTTGGACCGTGTTGGCGAAGACGCATTCGATCATGCTGTCGGGTTGTGGGCAAACAGAATGGTCGCGCCCGGTATGCCCGCGCCGCCCTCGCCGCCGATTGGCCGGATGTGCCCGCAGCCTCGAACCGGATCCCGTGACCGCGACGGAGCCGTCCGTGTCCGTGCGCAGTACGGCCGCCCCCAACTCGCGCAGCCGGACCAGCGTACGGGGCGCGGGGTGTCCGTAGCGGTTGCCCGCACCGACAGGAACGATCGCCAGGCGCGGCCGGATCCGGGCCTGCAGCTCCGGGTCCTGGTGCGCGGAACCGTGGTGGGCGACCTTGAGCACGTCCACGGGCCCCAGCTCCGGATGGTCCCTCAGGAGCGCCCGCTGGGCGGGAGGTTCCAGGTCGCCGAGCAGGAGCAAGGTCGCTCCCCCGGCGCGCACCAGCAGGGCGACGCTAGCGTCGTTGGGCCCCTCGGGCGGCGGTCCGGCCGGCGGCGGCCACAGCACCTGCCACTCCAGCGGACCTGCCCGGCGCCGCTCCCCGGCCACCGCCCGTACGACGGGCACCCCTGCGGCGGCCGCCGTCCGGCGGACGAACTCGGCCTGCCCGGGTGGCTCTTCCAGCCCCGTGGTCTGGATCACGCCCACGGACCTGCCGCGCAGCACCCCGGCCAGGCCCGCCACGTGGTCGGCGTGATAGTGCGTCAGCAGCAGCATCGGCACCCGCCGCACCCCGAGGGCCCGCAGACAGCCGTCCACCGGGCCGGGCTCCGGGCCGGCGTCCACCACCAGGGCCTCCCCCGGACCGACGGCGAGTACGGCGGCGTCCCCTTGGCCGACCGCGCACTGGACGTAACTCCAGTCGGGTGGAGGCCAGCCCGTGAGGGTACGGGTCAACTGCGGCGGCCGCAGCACGGCCAGGAGCAGCACCACCGCCAGGGCCGAGCAGAGCCACCGCCGGCGGCCGAACCGGGCGACCAGCGCCACCCCCGCCAACGTCACGACGGCCAGCAGCAGACCACCGACGAGCCCACCCGGCCAGGGCAGCTCCGCCCCCGGCACCCGCGCCCCGGCCCGGGCCACGGCGGCGATCCACCCGGCCGGCACCCCCGCGCACCGGGCCAGCAGCTCCGCGGCGGGCATCCACACCGGGGCCACCGCCAGGGCGGCAAAGCCGAGCACCGTCGCCGGACCCGCCGCCAGCTCGGCCAGCAGGTTGCACGGCACGGCCACCAGGCCGACCCGGGCCGAGAGCACGGCGACCACCGGCGCGCACACCGCCTGGGCGGCCGCGGCGGCCCCCAGCGCCTCGGCGAGCCGGGGCGGCAGCCCGCGCCGCCGCAAGGCCTCGCTCCACCGGGGCGCCAAGGTCAGCAGCGCCCCGGTGGCCAGCACGGAGAGCATGAATCCGTAACCGCGGGCCAGCCACGGATCGCACAGCACCAGCAGCAGGACGGCGGCGGCCAGCGCCGGGAGGAGGGACCTGCGCCGGCCCGTGGCGATGGCCAGCAGGGTGACCGCCCCGCAGGCCGCGGCCCGCAGCACGCTCGGCTCCGGCCTGCACACCACCACGAACCCCAGCGTCAGCGCCGCCCCACACAGGGCGGTGGTCCGCAGGGAGAGCCCGAGTCGGGGAGCCAGCCCGCGCCGCTCGGCCCGCTGCGCGCGGGCCGGGGGCCCGATGAGCAGGAACAGCACCACGGTCAGGTTGGACCCCGAGACGGCCAGCAGGTGCAGCAGGTCGGTACTCCGGAAGGCTTCCCTCAGGTCGGGCGGCACCCGCGAGGTGTCCCCGACGACCAGCCCGGGCAACAGGGCCCTCGCATCAGGGGCGAGCCCCTCGCTCGCCTCCCGCAGCCCGGCCCGCAACCGCCCGGCGATCCGCTGCGCGGCATCCGGGCCGCCGGTCACCCCGGGCGGGGTGTCACCGGACGGGCGCAGCAGCGCCACGGCCCGCTCCCCGCCCCTCGCCGGAGCCAGCCGGGCGACCACCTCCACCCGGGTGGAGGGCAGCAGCCGGGCCCATCCGGGATGTCCGGCCAGCACCCGTACCGGAGTCTGGACCCGGCTCCGCACCCCGTCGGGCCCGGTCACCCGGGTCACCACCGCGTCCAGCATCACCAGGGGCGGCCCGCTACCGCCCAGGGAGACCTGCGGATCGGAGCCGACGGTCAACTCCGCGAAGACGCGGGCGTGCTCCCGGGCCAGCCCCTCGACCGGCCCGGCCCGCGCCTCGGCCCGGTGCAGCCCGGCCACCCCGGCCCCCGCGGCCGCGCACAGCAGGGCGGCGGCCACGGCCGGGGCCACCCTCCACAGCGGCCCAGGGCGCCGGCACCCGGCGAGGAGCAGCAGCCCCGCGCCGAGCACCCCCAGCCCCACCCCGGCGGCGGTCCGGGAAGCCGGCGCGTCCAGCGCCAGTGCGGCCGCCCCCCAGGCGGCCACGGCCGGCACCACGAGGCGCAGGTCCACCGGCCCCTGATCGGCGGGCTCCCGATCGGCGAGCCCCCGCTCCCCCGGGTCCTCGGGGCGGTTCACGGCCGCACCAGGGAGCGAAGGTCTGCGAAGCGGCGTTCACCGATGCCGTTGACCTGGCGGAGGTCCTCCACGGAACGAAAGCCGCCGCGGGCGGTGCGGAAGTCCACGATGTGCTGCGCCAGCACGGGCCCCACCCCCGGCAGCCCGTCGAGCTGGTCGACGGTCGCCGAGCCGAGACTGAGCGGCCCCGCTCCCGGACCGGCACCCCCACCTTGGGGCGGCGCCGGAGCTCCCACCAGTACCTGCTCGCCGTCCACCAGCACCCGAGCCCGGTTCAACCCCGTGGTGTCCGCGCCCGGCCGCACACCCCCGGCGGCGGCCAGCGCGTCCTCGACCCGCGACCCGGCGGGCAGCCGCCGCACCCCCGGATCCCGGACCTTCCCGCTGACGTCCACGACGATCCGCGCGGCACCCCCCACCGGAGCCGCGGCCGCGGCCGCCGCCGGCACCGGACCCGGGGCGACCACCGCCGGCGCGGTCACCGCGCGCGGCCGGGCGGACCAGTACTGCTGCGCCGCGAACCCGACGGCGGCGACCAGCACCACCGCCACGGCACCCACCGCGCGCGGCTCCACGCCACAGCGCGCCTGGAGCCACAGCGGCAGCCGCTCCCGCACCGCCGCCCCGCGCACGGCGCCGGCCGGCAGCTCGGCAGTCACCGGGGGCGGCGCTTCGACCGGTGGCGGCCCGCTGCCGCCCAGCAGGGCTTCCGCCCGGCGCCGCAGCGCTTCCGGATCCCCGTACGGAGCATGAAGAGCATGCGGAACATGGGCGTTCCGGTGCCCGCGGCGCGACCGCAGTCGACCACCGCGTCGACCGGGTCCCCGGCCGGGCCCCTGGCCAGACCCCCGATTACGGCTGTCGGAGAGACGAGTACGGCCCGGGCCGCTGGTGGCGCCCGACGGATGCGAGATACGCGTTCGAAGAGTCATGCCACGACCGTAGGGGCCCGTCCGGAATCCCGTTCGGAGCCCTCAATTCCGGTGGACAACAGACCCGTTGTGGATATCTCCGCCACCCGTCCGAGTGACAGGACGCCGATCAACGCAGTGAGCAGGACGCCAAGCAGCGCCGTGACCGGACACCGATCAGCGCCGTGACGGGACGCCGATCAGCGCGGCGAGACGACCGCCGCCAGCAGCCCCGGCCCGGTGTGTGCCCCGATCACCGCGCCGACCTCGCTGACGTGCAGTTCGACCAGCCCCGGGATCCGCTCGCGCAGCCGCTGGGCGAGTTTCTCGGCCCGCTCCGGAGCCGCCAGGTGGTGCACCGCCACATCGACGCTGCCCGCCCCGGCGCGCTCGACGGCCAGCTCCTCCAGCCGCGCGATGGCCTTGGATGCCGTGCGCACCTTCTCCAGCATCTCGATCCGCCCGCCGTCGAGCGTCAGCAGGGGTTTCACGGCCAGCGCCGAACCGAGGAGCGCCTGTGCGGCACCGATCCGGCCGCCGCGCCGGAGGTAGTCGAGGGTGTCGACGTAGAAGTACGCCGACATGTCCGCGGCCCGCTTCTCGGCGGCGGCCACGGCCTCGTCCACGGAACCGCCCGCCTCGGCCACCTCGGCGGCGGCCAGCGCGCAGAAGCCGAGCGCCATCGCGACCATCCCCGTGTCCACGACGCGCACGGGCACGGCCGCGGTCCGCGAGGCGACCACGGCGGCGTCGTACGTGCCGGAGAACTCGGCGGACAGGTGCAGGCTGACGATGCCGGTCGCCCCCGCGTCGACGGCCGCCTGATAGGCCCGGACGAACTCCTCCGGGCTGGGACGCGAAGTGGTGACCGACCGGCGCTTCTGCAGCGCCAGGGCGAGGCTGCGCGCCGAGATCTCGGTGCCCTCTTCGAGCGCCTCTCCGCCCAGCACGACGGTGAGCGGAACGGAGGTGATTCCGTGCCGCGCCATGGCCGGTTGGGGCAGGTAGGCCGTGGAATCGGTGACGATGGCGACATGGCGGGACATGAGCCGGAGGTTACCGCCAGTGGGGGTGCTCCGGCAGCCCGGACCCCTCGCCGGGGCATTTCGGTGGCCCTGCGGGCTTCCCGGGCTTCCCCCCACCCCGCCCCCAATCCCCCGGCTACCGCGGGGCACTCCCAGCGCCTCGCACGCCGGCGAGGCCGAAGCTACGTCGTGCTCTCGGGCTTGCGCGTCTTCTGCCAGGGGTACGGATTCGCCGGCGCGGCCGGGTTCAGGGCCGCCGGGCCCGGCTGCGGGGCCGCGCCGCGACCGGTCTGCGCCGAAGGCGCCGGACCGGCCGCCTGCGCCGCGTCCCAGGCCGCCGCGGCGGCCGTCAGGTCGTCCACCGACTCGCGGGACCAGTCCCGCAGCGCCCCGGACTCGACCTCGATCTGTGCCGACAGCGCGGACAGGTCGTCTTCCGCGAACCGTCGGGCCCGGTCGCGCGCCGCCCACCGCAGCGAGTCCGCGGCCTTGGTGATCTTGGCCGTGCGTTCCCGCAGGTCGGGCAGGAGCTCGGCGGTCCGCTTGCGGTCGGGCTCCTGCTCCAGCCGCTTCAGCTCGTCGTCCAGCTCGTGCCCGTGCGCGCTCAGCCGCTCGAAGAGGCCGATCGACTCCTTGAGCGAGGCGTCCGCCCGGACGCCGTCGTGCAGCGCCTGCTGCGTGGACCGCATCGACGTCCGCAGGTCGATCCGCAGCTGAGCCAGCGCCGCCGTGACCCCGACCTGCCCCAGGCTCTTGGCCCGCAGGGTGGTGTCCTCGACCGTCCGCCGCGCCTGCGTGATCGTACGGTCCACCCCGCGCTTGGCCGCCTTCACCGCCTTGACGGTCACGTACGTGCCCAGGCCCAAGAAGGCGAAAAGCACCATCAGCGCGAAGATGATCAACGCGGCCTCCATGAGTGTCCCTTCCCCAGTCCCCGCAGCCGTTTGTCCGTCCCCTCAACCGTAAACGCCACGGGCAGGCCAGGGGTTCCATTCGAACCCCCAACCTGCCCGTACGGGACATCCCCCATGCAGGGGCCACGGCGCGTCAGATGACGATGTTCACCAGCTTCGGCGCGCGCACGATCACCTTGCGGATCTCCGCGCCGGCCAGCGCCGCCACGACGCCCTCATCGGTCACGGCCAGCTTCTCCAGGTCAGCGTCCGAGATCGTCGGCGCCACCTCCAGGCGCGCCTTGACCTTGCCCTTGACCTGCACCACGCACGTCACGGTCTCGTCCACGACGTACGCCGGGTCCGCGACCGGGAAGTCCTGGTGGACCACCGACTCGCCGTGGCCCAGGCGCTGCCACAGCTCCTCGGCGATGTGCGGGGCCAGCGGCGCGACCAGCAGCACCAGCGCCTCGGCGACCGAGCGCTCCAGCGGCCGGCCGGCCTTCGTCAGGAAGTTGTTCAGCTCGGTGATCTTCGCGATGGCGGTGTTGAAGCGCAGCCCCGCCATGTCCGAGCCGGCCCCGTCGATCGCCTTGTGCAGGGCGCGCAGCGTGGCCTCGTCGGGCTCGCCGTCCACGACGGTGACGGCGCCCGTCGACTCGTCGACGATGTTGCGCCACAGGCGCTGCAGCAGCCGGTACTGACCGACGACGGCGCGGGTGTCCCACGGACGCGAGACGTCCAGCGGACCCATCGCCATCTCGTACAGGCGCAGGGTGTCCGCGCCGAACTCCTCGCAGATCTCGTCCGGCGTCACGGCGTTCTTCAGGGACTTGCCCATCTTGCCGTGCTCGCGCTTGACCTGCCTGCCGTCGTAGAAGTACGCGCGGTCGCGCTCCTCGACCTCGGCCGCCGGCACGTACACACCGCGCTCGTCGGTGTACGCGTACGCCTGGATCATGCCCTGGTTGAACAGCTTGTGGAACGGCTCCGCCGAGGAGACGTGCCCCAGGTCGAACAGCACCTTGGACCAGAAGCGCGCGTACAGCAGGTGCAGCACGGCGTGCTCGGCGCCGCCCACGTACAGGTCGACGCCGCCGTGCGGCGCGCCCTCGCGCGGGCCCATCCAGTACTGCTCGATCTCCGGGTCGACCAGGGCCGACGCGTTGTTCGGGTCCAGGTAGCGCAGCTCGTACCAGCAGGAACCGGCCCAGTTCGGCATGGTGTTGGTCTCGCGCCGGAAGGAGCGGGTGCCACGGCCGTCGCCCAGGTCCAGCTCGACGTTGACCCACGCCTCGTTGCGGGACAGCGGGGTCTCCGGCTTGGAGGTGGCGTCGTCCGGCTCGAAGGTGCGCGGCGAGTAGTCCTCGACCTCCGGCAGTTCCAGCGGCAGCATCGACTCGGGCAGCGGGTGCGCGACGCCGTCCTCGTCGTAGACGATCGGGAAGGGCTCGCCCCAGTAGCGCTGGCGGCTGAACAGCCAGTCACGCAGCCGGAAGTTGACCGTGCCCTCGCCGATGCCGCGCTCGGCCAGCCAGTCGGTGATCGCGGCCTTCGCCTCTTCGACGCCCAGGCCGTCCAGCGAGATGGCGTCGTTCGCGGAGTTGATCAGCTTCGCCTCGTAGGAGGCGAAGGCGTCGTCCCACTCGGCCGGGTCGGTGCCGCGGCCGTCCGAGGGCTGCACGACGCACCGCATCGGCAGCTCGAAGGCGCGCGCGAACGCGAAGTCACGGCTGTCGTGCGCCGGGACGGCCATGATCGCGCCGGTGCCGTAGCCCATCAGCACGTAGTCGGCGATGAAGACGGGGACCTTCTCGCCGCTGACCGGGTTGATCGCGTACTCGCCGGTGAAGACACCGGTCTTCTCCTTGGCGTCGGCCTGCCGCTCGACGTCCGACTTGGCGGCGGAGAAGGCGCGGTACGCGGCCACGGCCTCGGCCGGGGTGGCGTGCCCGCCGGTCCACACCTCATGGGTGCCCTCGGGCCAGGCGGCCGGGATGAACTTCTCGACCAGCGGGTGCTCCGGCGCCAGCACCATGTAGGTAGCGCCGAACAGCGTGTCCTGACGGGTGGTGAAGACGGTGATGGCCTCGTCGCCCAGGGCGAAGTCGACGCGCGCGCCCTCGCTGCGGCCGATCCAGTTCCGCTGCTGCAGCTTGATGGCCTCGGGCCAGTCCAGCGCGTCCAGGTCGTCCAGCAGCCGGTCGGCGTACGCGGTGATCCGCATGTTCCACTGGCTCAGCCGGGACTTGAAGACGGGGAAGTTGCCGCGCTCGGACCGGCCGTCGGCGGTGACCTCCTCGTTGGCCAGGACGGTGCCCAGCCCGGGGCACCAGTTCACGGGCGCGTCCGAGGAGTACGCCAGCCGGTGTTCGTTCAGTACGTCGGCCCGCTCGCCCGCGGTCAGCTCGGACCACGCGCGGCCGCCGGGGACCTCACGGGAGCCGTCCTCGAAGGCGGCGACCAGCTCGGTGATCGGGCGGGCCTTCTTCGCGTCGGCGTCGTAGAAGGAGTTGTAGATCTGCAGGAAGATCCACTGGGTCCACTTGTAGTAGTCCGGGTCGATCGTCGCGAAGGACCGGCGCTTGTCGTGGCCCAGGCCCAGGCGGCGCAGCTGGACCTTCATGTTCTCGATGTTCGCCTCGGTCGACACGCGCGGGTGCGTGCCGGTCTGCACGGCGTACTGCTCGGCCGGCAGGCCGAAGGCGTCGAAGCCCAGGGTGTGCAGGACGTTGTGGCCGGTCATCCGCTGGTGGCGGGCGAAGACGTCGGTGGCGATGTACCCGAGCGGGTGGCCGACGTGCAGGCCCGCACCGGACGGGTACGGGAACATGTCCATGATGAACTTCTTGGGCCGTGCGACGACCGCAGGGTCCCCGGCCAGGTCACCGGTCGGGTTCGGGGCCTCGTAGGTGCCCTGCGCGTCCCATACGTCCTGCCAGCGTGCCTCGATGTCGGCGGCCATGGCAGCCGTGTAACGGTGCGCCTCGGCCGCCTCGGGGGCCGGGGTGTTCGTCTCGCTCATGATTCCTGAAGCTCCATCGATCGTCTCTGCCGTCTCTGCCTGCCCAAACGAAAAAACCCCTCGCACAGGAGGGGGCGCCGCGCCGATGCCGACCGTCTCGAAGGGGTCGGCGCTGATCAGCGCGGCTCGGTAAGCAGAAGGCGTACGGCACGCATGGCGTCAGGGTACCGCAGCGGCCCCCGCCGACGCTCTGCCGTTCCACGCAGCGACACGAAGCGCGCGAAGCGGCACGAGGAGAGCGGCGCGAACAGAGCGGCACAACGAGAAGCGGGGCGCCCGAAACCCGTGGGCCCCGGCTGGGGAGTGGTGTGCAGGTGAAATTTAGAAAGGACCAAAAACCGGACACGCAGGCGCGCTAACAAAAA
>NZ_JBHWJY010000065.1:0-16510 GCF_042731135.1 Streptomyces sp. NPDC059874 | reverse complement strand
AGGAGAGCGGCGCTAAACGAGCGCAACAACCAGAAGCGGGCCACCCGATCGGGGTGGCCCGCTTCTTCACTGTGGAGCTAAGGAGAATTGAACTCCTGACCTCCTGCATGCCATGCAGGCGCTCTACCAACTGAGCTATAGCCCCTTGTCCTGCTTGCCGCTTCGGTTTCCCTTGCCGGTTCCCCTTGGCGACGTCCCAAACATTACACGGTCATGGCCCTGGTCCAAAAATCGGTTTCCACCGACCATGAGCCATGCCCGATTTGACCCACCTTGTCACGTTTATCTCGTCATGCTCTCGCGAACTGATAGAACCGCTTGAGCGTGCAGTGCTCGTCGAGCAGCCGGCCGTAGATCGGCTCGCCCTCCAGCTCGCGGTACGTCTCGATCGGGTCGCCCTTTATGATCAGCGCCCGCGCGCATTCCTCGCACCAGTACTGGTAGTCGGGGTTGACCGGTTCCATGTCCCGCACGATCGGCGTGCCGTTGTTGCACCAGTCGCACCGCCGCCGGTGTGCACCCATCCGTCAGCGACTCCCTCCCACGTCGGGCCGTCGACTCCCCCTCCGGCCGTCCGATTCTGCCATGCCGGTGCGCGCCTGGTCAGTAAGCGCAAAGGGTACAAAAGCAAGGATCCCGCCCCCTGTTGGGGACGGGATCCTGATTGTGGAGCTAAGGAGAATTGAACTCCTGACCTCCTGCATGCCATGCAGGCGCTCTACCAACTGAGCTATAGCCCCGCTCTCCGCGGCGCTTCCCCCGTTTCCGGTGTTCTTCGCTGCGAACAAGAAGAACTCTAGCCTGTGACCAGCCGGAAAGTGAAATCCGGGTCGGAGCCGCCCCGCGGAAGGGCTCAGTCGTCGTCGCCGAGCACCGGTTCCGGCAGCGTGCCGGCGTTGTGCTCCATCAGACGCCAGCCTCGCGCGCCCTCACCGAGGACGGACCAGCAGCAGTTGGAGAGCCCGCCGAGGCCCTCCCAGTGGTACGCGTCCAGGCCCAGCAGGCGGCCGATGGTCGTACGGATGGTGCCGCCGTGGCTGACCACGACCAGCGTGCCGCCCTGCGGCAGCCGGCCGGCGTGCTCCAGCACCACCGGCGCGGCGCGGTCGGCGACCTCGGTCTCCAGCTCCCCGCCACCGCGACGGACCGGCTCGCCGCGCTTCCACGCCGCGTACTGCTCGCCGTACTTCTCGAGGATCTCGTCGTGCGTGAGGCCCTGCCACTCACCGGCGTAGGTCTCGCGCAGCGCCTCGTCGCGAGCCACGGGCAGGCCCGTGATGGCCGCCAGCTCGGCGGCCGTGTCGGAGGCCCGCCGGAGGTCGGAGGCCACGATGGCGTCCGGCTTCAGCGAGGCGAGCAGCCGAGCGGCGCGGCGCGCCTGCGCCACACCCGTCTCGGTCAGCTCGATGTCCGTGGAGCCCTGGAAGCGGCGCTCCAGGTTCCACGAGGTCTGGCCGTGCCGCCAGAGGACGATCTTCCTGCCGGACTTGCCCGTGTCGGTCGTGCTCAGAACAGATCACCGTCCAGGTCGTCGTCGCCGGCGGCCTCGCGCAGCTTGGCGTGCTCCTCGGCCTTGCCGATGGTGAGCTTGGCGTCCTCGGGCAGCTCGATCTCGGGGCAGTCCTTCCACAGGCGCTCCAGCGCGTAGAAGACGCGCTCCTCGCTGTGCTGCACGTGGACGACGATGTCGATGTAGTCGAGCAGGATCCAGCGGGCGTCGCGGTCGCCCTCTCGGCGCACCGGCTTGGCGCCGAGCTCCTTGAGCAGGCGCTCCTCGATCTCGTCGACGATCGACTTGACCTGGCGGTCGTTGGGCGCCGAGGCGAGCAGGAAGGCGTCGGTGATCGACAGCACGTCGCTGACGTCGTACGCGATGATGTCGTGCGCGAGCCGGTCGGCCGCCGCCTGGGCGGCGGTGGTGATGAGCTCGATGGAGCGGTCCGTGGCGGTCACTGGCCATGCTTTCGGGTTGGCGGGCAGATCCATACAAGGGTCTCACGTACCGCCGACACCGCCCGCGCGGAACGTCCCGCGCGGGCTCGGACACCTCCGAGCGCAGGTCAGGACGGCTTGTAGTCCTTGCCCAGGATCACCACGACCTCGGCGTTCACCGCGTTCTCGGCCTTCTTCACGACGGTCTCGGGCAGTCCCAGGGTCTTGGCGACCTCGATCGCCCGGTCCCTGACCGCGTCGTCCTGGTACGTGATCTGCGAGGTGGCGGCCGGCTTGTCGGCCCTGCCCCCGTCCACGAAGGTGTAGCCGCCGTTCAGCAGCGCCGCCTTGGCCGCGACCTGCGTCTTGTCGTCCCCGGTGGCGTCCTTGAGGCCCACCCGCGGGGCCGCACCGGGCTGGGCCTCGGCGACCGTGCCGCCCAGGACCTCCTTGACGACCTTCTTGTTGGCGTCGTCGGTGAGGGTGCCGTCCGGCTTCACCGCGAGGACGTCGGTGCGGTACGCGCCCACCTTGGCGTGCGCGCCGAGCCGGGAGAGCAGACCTCCGAGCGTCTGCGCGTTCAGCGCCGGATCGAGGATCTGACCCATGCTCTCGACGGTCACGGCCGCCGACTTCGGGTCGCCCGGGACCTTGCGCAGGACCGCGTGGAGCACCTTGCCCATGCGCTCGAGCTGCTTGGCCTCCGGCTCGCCCTGGGCGCGGTACGTGGCGTACGCGACGGCCATGGGGCCGCTGAGGCTCTGCTTCTGGCCCTGGCCCACGGCCGGGGCCTTGGCCGCGTCGTCCGCCGGGACCGCGGTGTCGGTGTCCACCTCGATGCCGCCGACCAGCTCGACCAGGTTCTCCAGGAAGGGCGTGTCCAGCCGCCAGGTGCCGCCGATGTGGGTGCCGAGCACCGAGTCGAGGGCCTCGCGGGTGCCGAGGCCGCCCGCTTCGACGGCCTTGCCGAGCGCCGTGGGGCTCCCGTCCTGGCCGGGGACGCCGAGGGAGTTCGGCAGGAGGACGGTGGCGCCCTGCTTGGTGGTGACGTTGTCGACGAGCAGCGCCGAGGCGGTGCCGCCCTTCTTGGTGTTGTGCAGGTGGACGACGATCATGTCGCGCTTCTGCGCCCCGGCGTCGGCGGTCGCCGCATTCTTCTTCTCCCCGGGGCCGTCGAGGAAGGGCAGCTTGCCCGCGTACCAGAGGTAGCCGAGACCGGCGACGACGAAGAGGGCGAGGACGACGATCAGCGCCACCACCCGGTTGCGGCCGCGGCGGCGGGCCTCCTCGCGGCGTTCGGTCCGGCTCTCGGTGAACTTGAGCCAGTCGATGACGTCCTCGGACTCCTCGTCCGGCTGGTCGATGAAGGCGAACATCTCGGTGCGGTAGTCCCGCCCCGCCTCCGGTTCGCCTTCGGGCCGACGCGGCTCGGGGACCTGGACGGCCGGGCGCTCGGCGGTGGCCTGCTGCGGGATCCACTGCCGGCTCGCCTGCGTGTCGTACCCGTGGTCGGGCGCCTGCTGGTAGTCCTGCCGGCCGTAGTCCTGGGCGACCTGCTGCTGCGGGTAGTACTGCTGCTCGCCGTAGCCCTGGTAGCCGTACTGCTGCTGGTCGTACTGCGGGGCCCGGGGCGCCTGCGGGGCCTGTGGAGCGGGCTGCGCCGGGTATGCGGGCGCCTGGCCGTACACCGGCCGCCCGTACGCGTCGTAGCCGATGAGCTGCTGCTCCTGGGTGCCGTACGGGTCGTACGGATCCTGTCGGTCGTTCACCGCGGGGCCCCTCTCTCCGGAAGCTCAGGCTCCCCGGTACAGCTCACGCTTGTCGATGTAGCGCACCACGCCGTCGGGCACCAGGTACCAGACGGGATCCCCCTGGGCCACCCTCGCACGGCAGTCCGTGGACGAAATGGCCAGCGCCGGCACCTCGACGAGCGAGACGCCGCCCTTGGGCAGTCCGTCGTCGGTGAGCACGTGGCCCGGCCGGGTGACTCCGATGAAGTGGGCGAGCGAGAAGAGCTCGTCCGCGTTGCGCCAGGTCAGGATCTGGGCGAGCGCGTCGGCGCCGGTGATGAAGAACAGGTCGGCGTCGTCGTTCAGCGCCTTCAGATCGCGCAGGGTGTCGATCGTGTACGTCGGCCCGCCGCGGTCGATGTCGATGCGGCTCACCGAGAACTGGGGGTTCGAGGCGGTGGCGATGACCGTCATCAGGTAGCGGTCCTCGGCGGGCGAGACCGCCCGCTGCGACTTCTGCCACGGCTCGCCGGTCGGTACGAACACCACCTCGTCGAGGTGGAAAAGGGCGGCCACCTCGCTGGCGGCCACCAGGTGTCCGTGGTGGATCGGGTCGAATGTCCCGCCCATCACGCCGAGCCGGCGCTTGACCGGGCCCGTAGGCATTTCCTGCTCTCCCATGAGCGCAGAGCCTACTGGCCCGGCGGACGCACCGGACCGGGCTCCGGGTCGTCTCTTTCGGATCGGGCCGGCCCGGCATGATCCGACAGGGCCTAGCGGTCGCGGTTCAGGCGCGTGGTCACCCAGAGCATGAGCAGCAGGATGAGGAGCGCTCCGCCGCCGGTCAGGTACGGGTTGAGGCTGTCGTGGTTGCCGCCGTGCTGCCCGGCCCCCTCCGAGGCGAGGACGACCAGGTTGTGGGCGGTGGAGGAGAGGCTCATCAGGCAGGTACCTATCGAGTCGGGGAGCGGGCGGAGACTTCGCTCACATCGTATGCGGGGGCCTGGGGCACGCTCACGCCGACTCAGGCGTTGGAGAGGATAGACGCAATGCGAGTCAGGTCGACCCAGGGGAGGGCGCAATGACGGAGACAGGGATCGGACAGGCACCGGCGAGGGACCGCAGGAGGTTCCCGGGCATCTCGTCCCGGGCCTACGAGCATCCGGCGGACCGCTCGGCGCTGGTGGCGCTGCGCAAGCTGACCGGCTTCGACACGGTCTTGAAGGCCCTGAGCGCGCTGCTGCCGGAGCGCAGCCTGCGGCTGCTGTTCCTGTCGGATTCGGTGCGGGTGAGCGATGCGCAGTTCCCCCACCTGTACGCGATGCTCCGCGACGCCTGCTACATCCTGGACCTGGAGAAGGTCCCGCAGATGTACGTACAGCAGGAGCCGAAGCCCAACGCCATGTGCATCGGGCTCGACGAGCCGATCATCGTGGTGACCACCGGCCTCGTCGAGCTGCTCGACGAGGAGGAGATGCGGGCGGTGGTGGGCCACGAGGTGGGCCACGCGCTGTCGGGGCACTCCGTGTACCGCACGATCCTGCTGTTCCTGACGAATCTGGCGCTGAAGGTGGCGTGGATCCCGCTGGGCAACATGGCGATCATGGCGTTGGTGACCGCCCTGCGGGAGTGGTTCCGCAAGTCGGAGCTCTCGGCGGACCGGGCCGGGCTGCTGGTGGGACAGGACGTGCAGGCCTCGATGCGGGGGCTGATGAAGATCGCCGGCGGCAACCACCTCCACGAGATGAACGTGGACGCCTTCCTGGCGCAGGCCGAGGAGTACGAGTCGAGCGGTGATCTGCGCGACTCCGTACTGAAGATCCTGAACGTGCTGCCCCGTACGCACCCCTTCACCACGGTCCGGGCGGCCGAGCTGAAGAAGTGGTCCGAGAACCGCGACTTCCAGCGGATCATGGACGGCCACTACCCGCGGCGGGAGGACGACAAGGACACCTCGGTGACCGACTCCTTCCGGCAGTCCGCCTCGCACTACGCCGACTCGGTGCGCACCAGCAAGGATCCGCTGATGAAGCTGGTGGGCGACATCGCGGGCGGCGCGGGCGACCTGGGCGGCAAGCTGCGCGACAGGTTCACCGGGGCCGGCACGGGGTCCGGGTCCGGCTCCGGGTCCGGGTCCGCCGAGGGCAAGGACGACCGCGGGGCTACGGGCCGGGGCTGACGGGGGTGGCCGCCGGGGTCGAGGGCGGCGCCAGTACGCCGCACAGCCCGGCGGTGCGCCTCGGATGGCCGCTGGAGTACGGGTCGCTCGCGGCCGGTCCGACCGTCGTCGGGCCGGCTCCGGCCAGGACCGGGCGGAAGCCTTCCGCCGGGTCCTGGGAGCAGTCCTGGGGCCCGGCCATCACATAGGCCGAGACGAGCTCCGCCCGGCGGGCGGTGAGGTCCTCGCGGTCGAAGCGCAGCCGCAGCTCGCGCCGGACCGTGAAGAGCGAGGCGCCGTCCTCCGCGGCCGGGGCTCCGGTGGCCGGTCGTACGGCGTACACGAAGGTGTGGTCGGTGATCACCTCCAGCACGTCGGGGGCCACCTCGTCGACGGTGAGGGCTCCGCTGACCCGGACCCGGGAGTCGGCCACGAGCGCGGTGCGCGGGTCGAAGCGGACCAGCCAGCCGGTGGCGGCGTGCCGGCCGTCGCCGGAGGGCGTGGTCATGCTGCGGTCGAACTGGGCCAGCTGGTCGGGGTCGAGCAGCACCCGCACGGGCCGGGAGGCGGAACCGGACAGGACGTCGGGGTCCAGCGAGGACTGCACCAGGTAGTCCTTGGCGATGGACAGCGCGGCGACGACCTCGCTGTCGGTGAAGTGGTGCGTGCGGCGCACGGCCGGGAGGGTGATCCCGGCCGCCCCGACGCGGTAGTCGGCCGCGGGGCTCTGCGCGTACAGGTCCACCGGGCGGCCACCGGGCACGGCCGTCGTGGGCGCGAGCGGGACGACGGTGCTGCTGAGGGCCGCGGCGGGGCCGCCGGGCGGCGGGACGTACGGATTGCGCAGCCCCATGTAGACGGCGGCCGCGAAGGCACTGGCGATGAGCAGCACGAGCAGCATGCCCTGCCGGGCGCCCCTGCCGGGCGTGCCGGTGCCGGTGGCGGAACCGCCGCCCGACCAGATGGAGCGGCTGCGCACGGCCCGGGCGTGCTCGCCCATGCGTTCCTCGGCGGAGTACTCCTGGAGCCTGGCGGCCCGCACGAAGTCCTCGTCGAACACGACCGAGCGGTACTCGTCCGCTCGGAACTCGTCGTCGCCCCCGCCGATGCCCTCGGGGGTGCCGTTGGGTGGATCTCCTGGAACGGCCATCGCTTCTCCCGCTGTCCCCGCTTCAGAGAAGCCCCCACCTCCGGCGCATGCGTGTGGGGTCGTACCTTCAGGGTTGGCGGCCGGAGGGGTACGTAAACGCGCCGACGCCGGTCACTTCCCTCAGCGGGGTACTGGCGGGCGCCGGGGCGGGGTCGGACTCGCCCGACGCACTGCGGTACACGGCGCTGAAGGCGAGCGCGATCATGCCGAGGCCCATCACGAAGGCGAGCACCCAGGCGACCGGGCGCAGCCAGGGAGAGCGGCCGCGGTACGGGCGCAGGCTGCCGCCGTAGGCCCCGTACGGGCCGTCGGGGTGGAGGCGGCCCCGCTCGTGCTCCCAGTCGTGGTCGTCGGCGTCGTACCCGTCGGGGTGGCCGTAGCCGTAGCCGTCGTAGTCGTCGTCGCCCGGCCAGCCGCCGGCGACGGCTCGGGCCGCCTCGGCCTCCGCGCGCGCCCGGTCGGCCGCCCGCTGGCGCTCGGCGGCACTCGGTTCATGGATCTCGGCGTTCCGGACGAAGGCCTCGTCGAACACCACGGAGGCGAAGTCCTGTTCCGCGCCTCCGCGGTCGTCGTCGGGCTCCCCGTCGTCCGGGAACGGCTTGCCCCCCACGTCGTCCGGCACGAGACCAGCCTAGACCTGGGGGGCTGCTTTGGGCAGGGTGTGCGCCGAAATCCGGCCACACCGTGTTCGCCCGATGACTACCGAACGTGACCGTCGCCGGTGACGATGTACTTGGTGGAGGTGAGCTCGGGAAGGCCCATCGGGCCCCGGGCGTGCAGCTTCTGCGTGGAGATGCCGATCTCGGCGCCGAAGCCGAACTGGCCACCGTCGGTGAACCGGGTGGAGGCATTCACGGCGACCGTGGTCGAGTCGACCAGCTGGGTGAAGCGGCGCGCGGCGGCCTGCGAGGTGGTGACGATCGCCTCGGTGTGGCCGGAGGTCCAGCGGCGGATGTGGGTGACGGCGTCGTCGAGGGAGTCCACGACGGCGGCGGCGATGTCGTAGGAGAGGTACTCGGCGGCCCAGTCCTCGTCGGTGGCGGGGAGGGCGGTCGCCTTGGAGTTCTCGGCGGCGGCGAGGACGCGGTCGTCCGCGTGGACGGTCACGCCGGCGTCGGCGAGCGCGTCGAGAGCGCGCGGCAGGAAGGCGTCGGCGATGTCCCGGTGCACGAGGAGGGTCTCGGCGGAGTTGCAGACGGAGGGCCGCTGGGCCTTGGAGTTGATCAGGATGTCCACGGCCATGTCCAGATCGGCCTGGGCGTCCACGTAGACGTGGCAGTTGCCGGTGCCGGTCTCGATGACCGGGACGGTGGACTCCTCGACGACGGTCTTGATGAGGGAGGCACCGCCGCGCGGGATGAGTACGTCGACGAGGCCGCGGGCGCGCATCAGCTCGCGGACGGACTCGCGGGACTCGCCCGGGACGAGCTGGATCGAGTCGGCGGGCAGGCCGGCGCCCTCGACCGCGTCGCGGAGGATGGCGACGAGCGCTGTGTTGGAGGCGTAGGCGGAGGAGCTGCCGCGCAGCAGGACCGCGTTGCCGGACTTGAGGCAGAGGGCGGCGGCGTCGACGGTGACGTTGGGGCGGGCCTCGTAGATGATGCCGACGACGCCGAGCGGGACGCGGATCTGCCGGATGTCGATGCCGTTGGGGAGGGTGTTGCCGCGGACCACCTCGCCGACCGGGTCGGGGAGGGCGGCGACGTCGCGCACGTCGGAGGCGATGGCCGCGACCCGCTCCGGGGTGAGGGTGAGGCGGTCGATGACGGTCTCGCTGGTGCCGGCGGCGCGGGCCTTGTCGGTGTCGACGGCGTTGGCCGCGATGATCTCGGCCGTACGGGCCTCCAGCGCGTCCGCGATCGCCAGCAGGGCCGTGTCCTTGGCGGACCGCGGGAGTGGGGCGATGGTGGCGGCGGCCGTGCGGGCGCGCTGCGCGGTGGCGAGGACGGGCGAGGTGGCGGTGGCGGCATCGAGCGAGGTCATGCCGCCAGGGTAGTCCCCGGGACAGGGCGGCCGATGGGGTTTCCACCCCGCGAGACGGCTGCCGCCGGGCCGATCTGGGGCTCCGCCCCAGACCCCGCGCCTCAAACGCCGGCGGGGCTGGATTTGGCTGATGCCGTCCCCCCGGCGGGGGATGTCAATAAGGGTGCACGCCCACCGGGTGGGCCGGGGGTGGGCCGTAGCCCTCTGCGACGCGTTGGTGGTAGGTGGCTCGGTCGATGACCTCCAGGCCGACGATCTCCCAGGGCGGGAGCTGCGCCGAGGAGCGGTGTTCGCCCCACAGCCGGAGGGCGACGGCCGCCGCGTCGTGGAGGTCGCGGGCCTCCTCCCAGTAGCGGATCTCCGCGTGGTCGTCGGCGTAGCGGCTGGTCAGGAGGAAGGGGTGGTCGTGGGCCAATTGTTCCAGCCCGCGCCGGACCTCGGACAGCGGCGCCGGCCTGCCGGAGACGCTCAGGGTGACGTGCCAGAGACGGGAGGCCTTGTCGCCATCGTCCCGCCCGTCCCCGTCGCCGCCGTCACCGTCCCCCGTACCGACGCTGGTCAGCGCTCGTCTCACCAGCCGCCTCCTGTCTACGCCACGTACGTCCGCCCGGCCCCTCACAGTTGACCAGTCCACGGGCCGCCGCGCGGCTGTTTTGCCGAACCTCAGCCCTGGAGCAGGACCAGATCGTCCCGGTGGACGACCTCCCGTTCGTACTCGGGTCCGAGTTCCGCCGCGAGCTCGCGGGTGGAGCGGCCGAGGAGCTGCGGGAGCTCCTTGGCGTCGAAGTTGACCAGGCCCCGGGCGACCGCCCGGCCGGCCGTGTCGCGCAGTTCCACCGGGTCCCCGGCGGTGAAGTCTCCCTCGACCGCCGCGATGCCCGCGGGGAGCAGCGAGCTGCCGCGCTGCGTCACCGCGCGGACGGCGCCGTCGTCGAGGACGAGGTGGCCCTGGGGCGTCGACGCGTGCTGGAGCCACAGCAGCCGGTCCGCCGAGCGGCGTCCGGTGGCGTGGAAGAGGGTGCCCGTCCCGCGCCCGGCGAGGGCGTCGGCGGCCTGGCTCGCGGAGGTGAGGACGACGGGGATGCCCGCCGCGGCGGCGATCCGGGCCGCCTCGACCTTGGTGACCATGCCGCCGGTGCCCACGCCCGCCTTGCCGGCGCTGCCGATGGAGACGTGCGCGATGTCCTCGGGCCCGCGGACCTCGTCGATGCGGGTGGTGCCGGGCAGGGACGGGTCTCCGTCGTAGAGGCCGTCCACGTCCGAGAGGAGGACGAGCAGGTCCGCGCGGACGAGGTGGGCGACGAGGGCGGCGAGCCGGTCGTTGTCGCCGAAGCGGATCTCGTCCGTGGCCACGGTGTCGTTCTCGTTGACGACGGGCAGGGCGCCCATTTCGAGGAGTTGGTCGAGGGTGCGGTAGGCGTTGCGGTAGTGGGCGCGGCGGCTGGTGTCGTCGGTGGTGAGCAGCACCTGGCCGACGCGGACGCCGTAGCGGGCGAAGGAGGCGGTGTAGCGGGCGACGAGCAGGCCCTGGCCGACGCTGGCGGCGGCCTGCTGGCGGGCCAGGTCCTTGGGGCGGCGGCGCAGGCCGAGCGGCGAGAGTCCGGCGGCGATGGCGCCGCTGGAGACCAGGACGATCTCCTTCTCGCCGCCGCTGCGGGACTTGGCCAGGACGTCGACCAGCGCGTCCACCCGGTCGGCGTCGAGTCCGCCGGCAGCCGTGGTCAGGGAGGAGGAGCCGACCTTGACCACGATCCTGCGGGCGTCCACGACACCCTGCCTAGCCGCTGACACGTCTGTCCCCTTGCCCCTTGCCGAAATCCCTGAGTTTGCCTGCCACCTCAATCTACGGTGCGGCGCGCGGGGGCCGCTCAGGGGTTTCAGACCGTGGACGAGGTCCCGACCGGCTCCGGCTCGGCGGCCCGGGCGGCGGCCGCGCCCGGGACGAGGATCTTGCGGGAGAGCACGAAGGTGAACGGGATCGCCACGACGGCCGCCACCAGCGGGGCGATCCGGGTGTCCATGCCGACCCAGGCCACCAGGGCGTAGAGCCCGACGGACTGGATCACGTAGTTCGTGACGTTCGTCAGCGGGAAGAGGAGGAACTTCTTCCAGGTCGGACGGGTCCGGTAGGTGAAGTAGGTGTTCATGAAGAACGAGCCGACCATGGCCAGCACGAAGGCGAGGCTGTAGGCGGCGAAGTACGGCATCCACGGGTGCAGGAGCAGGTAGAGCCCGAAGAAGGTGGCGGTGTTGACCCCGCCCACGAGGGCGAAGCGGAAGATCTGGCCGAGCTGTTCTCGTCTGCTCATCGGGTGCTGCGCTCCACGATCGTCGCCTGTGCCGCCGGGGCGGTTCCCGCCACCGGGTCCACGCCGTGCGACTCCTTCACCAGGAAGTGTGGCCGCCGCTTGGTCTCGTAATAGATGCGCCCGATGTACTCGCCGATCAGGCCCAGCATGATCATCTGTACGCCGCCGATGCCGGCGATCATCGCCACGAGGGTGACGTAGCCCGGCGAGTCGATGCCGTTGGTCATCGCCATGATCGTGATCCACAGCGCGTACAGGCCGGTCAGGGCGACGAGCGACACCCCGATCCAGATCCCGACCCGCAGCGGTCGGTTGTTGAAGGAGATCAGCCCGTCCATGGCGTAGTTCAGCAGCGAGCCGAACTTCCACTTCGTCTCGCCGGCCTCGCGCTGGGCGTTGCGGTAGTCGAAGTGGACGGTGTCGAAACCGATCCAGGAGAAGAGGCCCTTGGAGAAGCGGTTGTACTCGGGCAGCGACAGCAGGGCGTCCACGGCCGGACGCGACAGCATCCGGAAGTCGCCCACTCCGTCCGTGAGTTCGACGTCGACCCAGCGGTTCACGCCGCGGTAGTAGAGGCGGCTGAGCGCGCTGCGGAGCTTCTTGTCGCCCTCGCGCGTGCGGCGGGCGATGATCTGGTCGTGGCCCTGCCGGTGGTAGTCGAGCATGGTCGCGATGAGCTCCGGCGGGTGCTGGAGGTCCGCGTCCATGATCACGACGGCGTCGCCGGTGGTCTCGCGCAGGCCGGCGAGCATGCCGGCCTCCTTGCCGAAGTTGCGGCTGAAGGAGACGTACCGCGTCTGCTCGCCGTACTCGGCGGCGATCTTCCGGAGCTTCCCGAGGGTGCCGTCGCGGCTGCCGTCGTCGACGTAGCAGACCTCGTACTCGACGGGGAGGGAGTCCAGGACCCTGCGGATCTCGGCGTCGAAGCTGTCGATGACGGCTTCTTCGTTGTAGCAGGGGACAACTACGGACAGCTTCGTCATGAACACTTCCTGCTGGCTCCGAACGGGTGATTGTGGGCGACCGGGCCCGCCACTCACCTCTTCCTTAGAAGTATGCACGGCGACGGTTGACCGGTGGCCCGCCGAGGTCGCCCTGCCTGAGTCGAGGGCGGCACGCGGTAGCTTTGACGGGATAAGCGGAATGAGCGGAACGAAACGAAACGAAGGGATCGAGGTGCACGTGCCCGACGTCTCCGTGGTCGTCATCGTCTACAACGACGCAGAGCGTCTGTCGACAGCAGTCCGGTCGGTATTGGACCAGACCCTGCACGGGGTCGAAGTCGTGATCGTCGACGACTGCAGCAAGGACCGCTCCTTCGCGGTCGCCCGGGAACTGGAGGCGGCGCATCCGGGGAGAGTGCGCGCCTTCCAGCTGCCGGAGAACAGTGGCGGCTGCGGTGCGCCCCGCAACCACGGCATCCAGCAGGCCACCGGCACGTACGTCATGTTCCTGGACAGCGACGACGTGCTGGAGCGCAACGCCTGCCGGAACATGCTGGACGCGGCCGAGCGGACCGGCTCCGACCTGGTCTCGGGCATGTGCGTACGCGTGCACCTCGACAACCGGTGGGGCAAGACCACCGAGTGGTACCCCTGGATCTACTCGCGCACGCGCACCCTGGAGTCGATCACCGAGTTCCCCGACCTGCTGGTCTACGACACCCTCTCCACGAACAAGTGCTACCGGCGGGCGTTCCTGCTGGAGCAGGGCCTGGAGTTCCCGGTCGGGATCCACTACGAGGACCTGCTGTTCTCCGCGCAGGCCTACGTCGCCGCCCGCCGCATCACCCTGATCCCGAACCACGTCTACTTCTGGAACGTGATCGAGAAGGCGGCGGCGAAGTCGATCAGCAACCGGCGCCACGAGATCGCGAACTTCGTCCACCGGATGGAGATCCACCGCCGCGTCGACCAGCTGCTCGCCTCCAAGGGCCACACGGACATCAAGTCCGCGAAGGACGCCAAGTTCCTCAAGCACGACCTGGTGCTGCACCTGCGCGACCTGCCGCTGCTCAGTGACGAGTACCGCCAGGAGTTCGCCCGCCTCGCCAACGGCTACCTGGCGGGCATCGACCCGGCGGCCTACGAGAACGTCACCTACCTCCAGGCGATCTGCGCGTACCTGCTGGGCAAGGAGGACTGGGACAACCTGCTCTCGGCCGCCGACTCGATGACCAACAAGGGCCGGCTCTCCTCCTCCCTCGCCGAACGCGACGGCCGCGTCTACTGGTGCGCCGCGCATCTCGACGACGCCGAAGACGGCGCCGAGGCCCGCCGGATACTGGACGTCACCGAGCAGGGCTTCCACACCACCCCGCTCGCCTCCCTCCAGCTCGGCAACCGCCTGACCTCGTACGAGGACGACGGGCGCGGCACCGTCACGCTGTCCGGCGCCGTCGTGAACCCGCTGGGACGGATCCCGGCCGACGCGGAGCTGAAGGCGTCGCTCGAATTCCGGGCCCGTCGGCAGATCGGGGTGCGCTCCTTCAGCTTCCCGGTGGCAACGGTGCGCCACGCGGGTGACACGATCGAGTGGACCGGCACCGCCGACGTCGGCTCGACCGTCCGCCCCCTCGGCATCATCGACGCCGTCTGGGACGTCCGGCTGAAGCTGACCGCCGGAAGCGAGAAGATCACCACCCGCGTCGCGGTCGGCGGGGTCGACCTGGATTCGGCGGCCCGGCTGCGCGTGCGACCGCGGCTGACCCGGCTGGTCTCCGACCGCTTCGAGCCGGAGATGACCAAGAAGGGCAACCTCTCCTACGTCCTGACCGCCGAGAGCGCCGCCGCGGTCCGCACCCAGTCGCTGATCAACAACGCCATACAGGGCAAGGCGGCCAACGTGGTCAAGCGGGGCCTGCGCAAGGCCCTGCGGGTCCGCCGGAACATCGGCTCCGGTGAGCAGAAGGTGAAGGTCTACCACGAGGTCTTCTCGAAGCTGCCGATCAAGAAGGGCACGGTCGTCTTCGAGAGCCACATGGGCAAGCAGTACAGCGACAGCCCGAAGGCGATCTACGAGGAGCTGGTGCGACAGGGCGCGCCCTTCGAGGCGATCTGGTCGTACGCGGGCGGCAAGCCGACCGGCTTCCCCAAGGAGGCCACCCTGGTGCGCCGCTGGAGCTGGGCCTACCTGCGGGCGCTGGCCCAGGCCGAGTACTGGGTGGACAACCAGGGCTTCCCGCTGGCGCTCACCAAGCGCGCGGGAACCACGTACATCCAGACCTGGCACGGCTCCGCGCTCAAGCGGATGGGCTTCCACGAGCCGCGCACGAAGGCGCAGGGCCGGGCCGGCCAGGACCGCTTCCAGGCGGCCGTCGACCGCTTCGACCACTTCCTGATCCGCTCCGAGCACGACGCCCGCACCCTCGCCAAGGGCTTCCGGCTGCGCGACGAGGTGCTGCTGCGCAGCGGCTACCCGCGCAACGACGCCCTCGTCGAGGCGCAGCGGAGCGAGGTGCAGAGCGGTGAGCGGGTGCGCGGGCCGCTGGCCGCCGAGCTCGGCATCGACCCGGATAAGAAGGTGCTGCTGTACGCGCCGACCTTCCGGGCGGCAGCCGACGGCACGGTCGAGGGCTTCGTGTTCCCCTTCGACGTGGAGGAGTTCGCGGACCGGCTCGGCGACCGCTTCACGCTGCTGGTGCGCACGCACTACCTCAACAGCGTCTCGCTGCCGCCGTCGGTCGCGGGCCGTGTCGTGGACGTCTCCCGGCACCACGACATCACCCCGCTGCTGGCCCTCGCGGACGGGCTGATCACCGACTACTCGTCCGTGATGTTCGACTACGCCCTGCTGGACCGGCCGATGGTGTTCTTCGCCTACGACTACGAGAAGTACGCCACGGACATCCGCGGCACCTACTTCGACCTGAAGGAGAAGGCACCGGGCCCGGTGGTGGCCACGGCGGACGAACTCCTGCAGGCGCTGTCGGCCTTCGAGGAGGCGGACGCCAAGTACGCCGAGTGCCGGCAGCGTTTCCTCACCGAGTTCGGCGAGTACGACCGCGGGGACGCGGCCCGCCAGATCGTCGAGAAGTTCTTCACGAGGAGCGGCAAGTGAGCCGGGACATCTTCATCGTCTCCAACAACGTCGACGAGCTCGGCGGCGTGACCACCTGGTCCCACCAGATGGCCCGGCTGTTCACCGAGCGCGGGCACGAGGTCCACATCGTCGGCATCGCCCCGGTCGCCGAGGAGATCCGCCAGACGCTGCCGCCGGACCTGCCGTACGAGATGACCACCCTGTACGACGCCCACCCGCCCTCGGCGCGCAGGCTGCACGGGATCAAGGGCCGGCTGAACGCGCCCGAGCGGCGCCGGCAGGCGGCCCGGCGGGCGAAGATGCGGGCCAAGGCGGAGCGGCTGAGCGAGATGTTCCGCGCGGCCCGCCCGGGCAGCGTGGTCATCGTGACGCAGGTCTGGGCGATGGAGTGGGTGGCCCTCGCCGACACCAAGGGGCTCACCGTCATCGGGATGAGCCACGAGTCCTTCGAGGCCAGCCAGAAGTCCACCCGCGGTGCGCGCGTACGCCGCTACTACCCGGAGGTCGACCGGCTGCTGGTGCTGACCCCGGAGGACGCGGACCTGTGGATCCGGGCGGGCATGGAGAACGTGGGCAACATGCCGAACCCGCTGCCCTTCATGCCGGACTCCCCCGCTCCGCGCACCGAGAAGGTCGTGGCGTGCGTCGGCCGCCTCGCCTTCGAGAAGGGCGTCGACCTGCTGCTCGACGCCTGGGCGGACGCGTCCCCGCACCACCCCGACTGGGTCCTGCGGATCTACGGGGCGGGCGTGGAGGAGCCGGCGCTGCGGGCGCACTGCGCCTCGCTGGGGCTGGACGAGTCCGTGGAGTGGATGGGCAGCACCGACGACGTCCTGGGCGTGCTGCGCGGGGCCTCGGTCTTCGCGCAGGCCTCGCGGGCCGAGGGCTTCCCGATCACCCTGCTGGAGGCGATGGCGGCGGGCCTGCCGGTCGCGGCCTTCGACTGCGCACCCGGCGTGCGGGAGATCGTCCGGCACGGCGAGGACGGGCTGTTGGCGCGGCTGGGCAACACGATGGAGCTGGCCGGGCACCTGGACGCGCTGATGAACGACCGCGAGCTGCGCGATCGGCTCGGGGACACCGCGTTCCGCTCGGTGCAGCGGTACTCCAGCGCCGAGATCACCGACCGGTGGGAAGAGCTGTTCTCCTTCCTGGAGCGGTAGGTCCTGTCGTACACGAAGCCGCCCGCCCCGGACGCGTTCCGGGG
>NZ_JBHWJY010000064.1:0-49179 GCF_042731135.1 Streptomyces sp. NPDC059874 | reverse complement strand
CGCTCGTCCTGCGGGGACACTCCGCCGTGTCCCCACCCCAACAGCACACTCCCGACCAGGGGCGGGGCCTTGGCCGACGGAAGAGCAGGGGCACTCCACGCTCCCGACCCACTGGGGCGCGCTTTCGGCCGTCGGGGGGAGCGGGGGCACTGCGGGGCGTCCCCGCAGGACGAGCGCGCAACCACGGCTCAGCAGCCGGGATGACCCTCAGTGCGCGAGGACGAGGAGACGCCCCGGAGGGACACCGCGGACCGGCCCGAGGAGCGAAACCCCGCCCGGGGGAACCAACCCAGCCCCGCCGGCGATTGAGGCGCAGGGCGGAGCCGAGGGGCGAGACCCCGCCCGGGGACACCACCCCAGCCCCGCCGGCGATTGAGGCGCGGGGGCCGGGGCCGAGCCTCGGGGAACGGAGGAAGGGCGGGGCGGGGAGAGGCTCCGCGCAGCGGCACCCGGCCCGCTACCGGCCGAGGCCGGTCCAGGCAGGGTGACGGGGATCATCCGCCCGAACCACCGCGTCGGCGGCCGACGCCGGGTCCGTCTCGGCCTCGTAGCGGGCGAACGCCGGCACGGTCCACCGCGCGGACTCCTCGGTACGCCGGGCCAGCGCCCCCGGCGACAGCCGGATGTGGACGCTGAGGTCGAAGGGGAACCAGTGCCCCAGCAGCAGCGGCCCGTGCACGATCAGGACGCCGCCGGGCGGGAGTTCGACGTACGGACTGCGCGTCGCGCGGTCGGTCACCGGGTCCCAGAGGTCGGGCAGCACCCGCCCGCTCCCACCGGGGTCCGTCGGGCCGAACACCTCCCGCCAGAGCGCGGCGGTGTCGTACCAGCCGCCGAGGTACGAATCCACGTCCTCGCGCCCGAACTCGAACCGCAGGGAGGCAGGCCGCAGGAACCCCTCGGCCGGCACCACCAGCGCGGACCGGCTGCGCAGGCGCAGTGCCTCGGCGAGGTGGCCCGCGAGGACACCGGTGTCGGCGGCGGGCGCCCCGTCGATGCCGACCCGCTGCCAACCGTCCCGGTCAGGGGTGTCGTCGAGGTGGCCGGCGAGCCGTTCGGCCATCCGCTGCCAGGTGATCGCTTCCAGCTGCACGAGTCCATTGTCAGCGAGCGTGCCCGCAGCAGACCGCCCGGGTGGCCGCGGGTGGGGGCGGGGTGGGTATGGAGAAGGGTGTGCCCTCGGGGAGCGCGGGGGTCACGTGGAGGACGACCGGTTCGACGCCGAGGTTGTGGCCCAGGTGGATGTGGTGGATGCCGGCCGGTTCGACGAAGGTGGTCCCCGCCGGGTGTACCTCGACCGTGCCGTCGTACAGGACCCGGGTCAGGATTCCCGCCAGGACCACGGCATCGAGCCGGACCCGGTGGAAGTGCCAGCCGGTGCAGCCTCCCGGCGGGATGACGATCTCCCGGCCCGGTGGCCTCGGGGTGGCACGTGGCCGTGCGGTCCTCACCTGCAGTGCGGCCATGTGCCCTCCTCCGTGGCCCGGTTGTGGGCCGCCGCCTCACGGTAGAAGGGCGACACGGGGTCGAGGAAGGCTTGGTGAAACATCAACCTCCGCTCCTTGTCAGGTGATATGAGGGCCCTCAGGCGGTATCACACCTGTATGAGCCTGGTGGTGTTCGAGTCCGCGAAGCAGATCCACTGCGCGGAGTGTCGGCAGGGCCCCCTGCGGCACCTCGTGCGCGAGGCCGGCGTGCCGCGCTGCCTGGATTGCGCGGATCTCGGGCATCTGGTGTACCTGCCGCGCGGGGACGCCGCGCTCACCCGCCGGTCCCGCGAGGCCAGTTCGCTGTCGGCCGTCGTCGTCCGCTTCAACAGGCGCCGCCGCCGCTACGAGCGCCAGGGGCTGTTCGTCGAGGATGCCGCGCTGGCCGACGCGGAGCGCTCCTGCCTCGCGGACGCCGAGGCACGCGCCCGGCGCCGGGAGCGCGACCGGGTGCGGCGCACGGGCGAGGACATCCGGTTCACGGCGGCCTTCGCCGCCGAGATCGTGCGGCTGTTCCCCGGCTGTCCGGCCGACCGGGCCGTCGCGATCGCCACGCACGCCTCGCTCCGCGGCAGCGGCCGGGTGGGCCGCACGGCGGCCGGCCGGGCCCTCGACGAACTGGCGGTCTCCGTCGCGGTGCGGGCGGCCGTACGGCACACGGACACCGAGTACGACGCCCTGCTGATGGCGGGGGTCCCGCGGTTCGCGGCCCGGGCCCGGCTGGCCGCGCGGATCGACGCCATCCTGGACGGGTGGCGTACACCGCCTAGTTGAGGCGGAAGCGACGGTAGAGGAGCACGCCGCCCAGGAGCAGGGCTCCACCGCCGGGCAGCAGGTAGCCGACGCCGTCGGACCCGGTGTGGGCGAGCGCATCGGTGTGCCGGGGCGGAGCGGGCGGGGTCACGGGCGGCTGGGTGGCGGGCGGCTGGGCGGGCTTGCCGGGGCCGGGCGTCGCACCGTTGACGGAGGTGTTGCCGTGGGAGGCGTTGCCGACGCCGACGACGTTCACGGAGTTGCCGCTGACGTTCAGCGGGAGGTCGACGGGGAGCTGGAGGCCGTTGCCGGACAGCACACCGGGTGAATCCTTTCCTCGCCCATCGGCCGAGGCACCCCCGCCGTTTCCGGCCCCGGGTTTCGAAGGATGCGATGGCCTCGGCTCCGGATGCCCGCCCCCGCCCCCGGGCTCCTCGTTGGCACAGCGGTTCCCGGCGGCCGAGTTGAGTACGCCGACCACGCTCACGGTGTTCCCGCACACGTTCACCGGGACGTGCACGGGCAGCTGTACCAGGTTCCCCGACAGCAGCCCGGGCGAGCGTTCGGCCCGACCGCCCGCCTCCGCGTCGGCATGGGCGAAACCGCTCACACCCGCGACCGCCAGCCCACCTCCCGCAACCACCGCCGCGATCAAGCCATTCCGACGACTGTGACGCATCAGTTTCCCTGCCTTCCGGAGGAGTCAGCGGGCGCTGCACCCGCACCGGAGACAACGCTCTGAACCCATTCGGGTTATAGAGCCGGTAGGCATTTCACTCCATCGTGTACTGGGTAGTGCCTATTTCATGACCGATCGCCCTGTGCTCCTCCTCGATGTGGACGGCCCCCTCAACCCGTTCCGGTCGCTCAGTGCCGGCCTGCGCGGATACACGAGCCACCGGATGAGGCCCGACGTCTGGCTGGCCTACCGCGACCCGGATTCCCGCAAGGCCCGCCGCGGCGCGCGGGTCCGCCTCCACCCCACCCACGGGGCGCGGTTGCTGGCCCTGCCCTTCGAACTCGCCTGGGCCACCGCCTGGACCCACCAGGCCAACACCCTCATCGCCCCGCACATCGGACTACCCGGTGATCTGCCCGTAGTCGAATGGCCGGAACTCTTCGCCGACGACCCGGACGGCCTCTCCTGGAAGACCCGCGCCCTCGTCGACTGGGCGGCCGGCCGGCCCTTCGCCTGGGTCGACGACATGATCACACCCCTCGACCGTGCCTGGGTCGCCGCCAACCACCCCGCCCCGGCGCTCCTCCTGCGCATCCACCCCCGCCGCGGCCTGCGCGACCGCGACTTCACCACCTTGACCCACTGGGCCGCCGGGCTCAGCGCAGGAGGGCGGTGACCGGGTCCGGGGCGGGGCGGCCCGTGGGCCACCAGTCCTCGTCCATGAGGCGGGACTCGTAGGGGTACCAGAGAGCGTCGCGGCCGAGGCGGAGTTGGCGGTTGTCGCGGGTGAGGCGGTTGCGGTCGGGGCGGAAGGAGCCCTGGGCGGCGGCGAGGAGGGCCGGGCGGGCGCGGTCGAAGGGGCCGGCCGGGGGGTCCCAAGGTTCTTCGAGGGCGGCGAGGGCGGGGCGGCCGCCCTGCCGCCAGGCCGCGGCGGCCCGTGCGAGGTCGGTGGTGGTCCGGCCGGTGGCGCGGGCCAGGTCCCGGTAGAGGGTGCGGGCGGCCCCCGTGAGGCCGGCCGTGGGGTGCGCGGAGGCGAGGCGGACGGCGTCCTGCCAGAGGGTGAGCCCGGCGATCGGGTCCTCGCCGGTGGTGAGGAGGGCCAGGGCGCGGGCAGCCGCGTCGGAGGCGAGCTGGTCCAGGGCGAGCGGGTCCGGGGCGGCGGGGTCGGCCGGGTAGGCGGGCGGCAGGCCCGCCGCTGCGGGTGCGGCGAGCGGCGCGGGCAGCGGCGGCAGGCCGACCCGTGCGAGCGCCGCGCGGGCCGGGACGCCGGGGAAGTCCGGTGCGGAGTCGGGCTGTTCCCGCGCGGCGTGGGCGGCGCTGCGGCGGCCGAGCTCGTCGAGCAGCTCCCGCTCGCCGCGGCCGCGCAGGAGCAGCAGGACGAACGGGTCCGCGTCCAGGAGGCGGGCCGCCCGGTAGCAGAGGGCCGCCGCGTGCTTGCACGGCGGACGCCCGAAGTCCGGGCACGAGCAGTGCGGGACGAGCTCGCCCGCGCCGGGCAGGACGGAGTCCGCGAGCGACTGCGGAACCTCCCGCTCCAGCAGCGCGGCGAGGGCCGCCGGGTCGGCCGCGACGGCCTCCAGCAGTTCCCTCCACCGCGTGTCGTCGAAGGCGGGCAGGGACAGCTCGGTGCGGTACGGGCGGGCCCTGCTGCCCCGGACGTACGCCACGATCCTGCCCGGGGTCACCGTGACCGCATCGACGTGCCCTTCCTCGGCGTACGTACGGCCCCTGGCCAGTCGGGCCGCGTCGGAGGACGCCCCTTCGAGGGCCGACACCCAGGCCCGGCCCCACCAGCTGACGGCTTCCACGCCGGCGGGCACGGTCTCGAAGGTGCGACGGCGGTCGTCGCGCGCGGTGATCATCCGGGCCTCCGCAGGGAGACGAGGTCGGCGAGCTCCCGGTCGGTCAGCTCGGTCAGCGCCGCCTCGCCGGAGCCGAGGACGGCATCGGCCAGCGCCCGCTTCGCCTCCAGCATTTCGGCGATCCGGTCCTCGACGGTGCCCTCGGCGATGATCCGGTGGACCTGCACGGGCTGGGTCTGCCCGATCCGGTAGGCGCGGTCGGTTGCCTGCTCCTCGACGGCCGGGTTCCACCAGCGGTCGAAGTGGATGACGTGGCCGGCCCGGGTGAGGTTCAGGCCGGTGCCCGCCGCCTTGAGGGAGAGCAGGAAGACCGGGACCTCGCCCGCCTGGAACCGGTCCACGAGCTCCTCGCGGCGCGGCACCGGGGTACCGCCGTGCAGCAGTTGGTGCGAGATCCCCCGGGCCGCCAGGTGCCGCTCGATGAGCCGGGCCATCGTCACGTACTGGGTGAAGACCAGCACCGAACCGCCCTCGGCGAGGATCGTGTCCAACAGCTCGTCGAGCAGGGCGAGCTTGCCCGAGCGGTGCGGGATCCGGGGCTGCTCCTCCTTTAGAAACTGCGCGGGGTGGTTGCAGATCTGCTTGAGCGAGGCCAGCAGCTTCATGATCATGCCGCGTCGTTCCATGCCCTCGCTCGACTCGATCACGGCCATCGCCTCGTCCACCGCGGCCTGGTAGAGCGAGGCCTGCTCGCGGGTGAGCGAGACCGGATGATCGGTCTCCGTCTTCGGCGGCAGCTCGGGCGCGATGCCCGGATCGGACTTCTTCCGGCGCAGCAGGAACGGACGGACCAGCGCCGCGAGCCGGGCGACGGCCGCCTCATTGCCGCCGTCCTCCTCCTGCTGGTGCTCCACGGGGCGGGCGTGGCGGGCCCTGAAGGTGGTGAGCGGCCCCAGCAGCCCCGGCGTGGTCCAGTCGAGCAGCGCCCACAGCTCGGACAGGTTGTTCTCCACCGGGGTACCGGTCAGCGCCACCCGGGCGGGCGCCGGGACCGTGCGCAGCGCCTTCGCCGTCGCCGAATGCGGATTCTTGACGTGCTGGGCCTCATCGGCGACGACCATGCCCCAGCCCTGCTCGGCCAGCAGCGGGGCGCTGGCGCGCATCGTGCCGTACGTGGTGAGCACGAACCCGCCCGCCGGCGCGGTCAGGTCGTCGAGGCTGCGGCTGCCGCCGTGGAAGCGGCGCACGGGCGTGCCCGGGGCGAACCTCTCGATCTCCCGCTGCCAGTTGCCCAGCAGCGAGGCCGGGCACACCACGAGCGTCGGCTCGGGGCGGTCCCGGTGCAGGTGCAGCGCGATCAGCGTGACGGTCTTGCCCAGGCCCATGTCGTCGGCGAGGCAGCCGCCGAGGCCGAGCGAGGTCATCAGGTCCAGCCAGGCCAGGCCGCGCGCCTGGTAGTCGCGCAGGGTGGCCTTGAGCGCCGAGGGCTGCGGCAGCGGAGCCAACTCCCCCGTCAGCCGCTCCCGCAGGGCGGCCAGCGCCCCCACCGGGACGGCCTCCACCGGCTCTCCGTCGACCTCGGCGGTCCCCGTCAGCACGGTGGCCAGCGCGTCCACCGGATCGAGCAGACCCAGCGACCGCTTGCGCGCCTTGCGCACCAGCTCCGGATCGACCCGCACCCACTGGTCCCGCAACCGCACGACCGGCCGGTGCGCCTCGGCGAGGGCGTCCATCTCCCCCGGGGTCAGCCGGTCGCCGCCCAGCGCCAGCTCCCAGGAGAAGTCGAAGAGGTGGTCGGCGTCGAAGAAAGCCGTGCCGTCGGTCGCGGATCCGGGCGCGGTGGACCGTATGACTGCGGTCGCGGACAGCGTACGAGCCAACTCGCGCGGCCAGTGGACCAGGACCCCGGCGCCCGCCAGCCGACTCGCGACCACCCCCAGCAGGTCCTCGAGCTCCGGGTCGGACAGGGCGAGGGCATCGGGAACGGGCTGGTCGAGCAGGCGCAGCAGTGGCGGCCACACGCGGGCGGCCCGGCGCAGCGCGAGCACCGCGTCGATCCGCGCGCGCGGTCCGAACCCGGCGGCCGCCGTGCCCGCCCACAGCTGCGCAGCATCGGTGACCAGCGTCGGATCGGCGAGGCTGTGCACCTGCACGACGGCGGCTCCGGCACGGCGGGTGTCGTCTCCCTCGGCCTCGTCGAAGAGGCTGAAGGAGGACAGGTCGAGCCGGAGCGAGATCCCGACGCCGGTATCGGACCCGGCCGCGACCTGCGCGGCCCACTCCTGCATTCCGGCCACTCGCTGCGGCTCCCGGGCGGCGAACGGCCGGCCCGCGGCCACGGCGGCCGCCGGTGTGCGGGGCAGGCTGTCGGCGACGGCGTCGAGGAGGGCGCGGACCAGTGCCTCCGGCTCGGGAAGCTGGAGCGGGCGGCGGCCGGCCAGCGGTGTCGCGTACCCCTCGTACGGCAGCGCGGCGGCGACCGCACGGAGGTGGTCGACATCGGCGGCATCGAGCGGCCCGGCACGCCAGGCGTCGACGCCCTCGGGGGTCAGCCCCGGCAACAGGCGGCCGCGCGCGGCGAGGGTGAGGGCCTGAGTGGCGGCGGTACCCCAGGCACGGGTGGCGGGATGCGCGGCGGGGCTCCGGGGCGCATACGCGAGGAGCGGCAGGGCGGAGGCCACGGAGAGGGTCACCGCGGGCACCGTCCGGCTGCGGACCCCGTCACCGTGCGGGCGGACGACGGTGAGCGGCATCGGCGCACCCGCGGCGGGCAGCGGGTCCCCATCGGGTGCCCAGAAGGCGAACCGGCCCTCGCGGGGGACGGCGGCGGGCAGGAAGACGGCGGCGTGACGCAACAGCGCCCGCGCGGACGCCTGCGGCTGCGGCTGCGGCTGCGGCTGCGGTGTCACGACGTCCCCCTCCCTGTCGAGCCGGTGTAGAGCAGACCGAGCCATGGCGATCTCTCCTGCCGACGAGTCTAGGCGCGGGCACTGACAACGCCGCTGACCTGCGGATCAGCGCCCCCAGCGGCCCTGTTCCGTCGCGTATCCGTACACCGGCCGACCCGTCGCGGCGCTCGTGCGCAGCGGCCTGCCGCCGCCGTCGTCGATGCGGAGGGTGCCGGAGCCGGACGGGCCGGTCCACCGCAGGTCGAGGGACCAGTCGCAGTCGCAGCCCGTGGTGGTGGCCTCCACCCGCAGGACGACCGGTTCGGCCGCCGAGACCTTCATCGGGAAGGCGGGTGCCGGGACCGGCCCCCCGGCGTCGTTCCCGGCGACGGGCCGCACCAGCGGGCGGGGCGCGTCCAGGTTGACGGCGAACACGGCCGGGGTGAGCCCCCCGCCACAGCCCTGCGACATCTGGTAGACGTTCCAGGCCGGCGGGGTGCGCCGCGCGGCAACCCGCACCTCCAGGTCTTCCAACACCACGGCGCCCATGCCCGCACCCGTGCCGTGCACGGTGACCTCCACGATCTGCGTCCCGGCGTGCACGGCCCGCTGCACCGCCGCCCAGGCGGGCGCGTCCGCCTCCACGGGCGGCGCGGGCACCGCCCCGGGCCCCCGCTCGATGAGGTACGCGTGGTCGCATCCGGCGGCCCACACGTGCGAGCGCACGGCCGCCTTGATCGGCACGGGAGCGGGCGCGGGGGCGCTGGACCCCGGCCGGGAAGCCGGCGGTGACCCCGGGCCCGAAGCGGGTGCGGACGCCTGCGGTGACCCCGACAGGGACCCCGACAGGGACCCCGATCCCGGCGGGGGCTCCGCCATCGACGCCGACGCCGATGGCGACGGCGCCGCCGAGCCCGACGCGGACGCGGATGCCGCCGGCGGCGCCGACACGGCCGGGGCCGCCCCCCACCCGCCCACCGCCACCGCCGCGACGGTCACCGCCAGCGCGGCCGCCGTCGCACCCACCGCCCCGAACACGACGACCCGTCGCCGATACCAAGGGCCCCGCACCCCCGGCCCCGGCTCCGGCTCCGGCTCCGGCTCGGGCACCGACACCGACGCCACGACGACCGTCGCCCCCGGCTCCGCGAGACGCGCCGGCTCGGCGAGGCGCGCCGGCTCCGCCCCCGCCCGCCGCCGCGCGTCCGCCAGCAGCCATGCCCGGTGCAGTTCCACCGCCTCTCGCGCCGACGCCCCGCAGGCCCGCGCGAAGCGGTCCACCACCGCGAACTCCACCGGCAGCGCGTCCCCGTTGCAGTAGCGGTGCAGGGTCGACGTACTCGTATGCAGCCGACGCGCCAGCACCCCGTAACTCAGCCCGGCGCGTTCCTTCAGCTCCCGCATCAGCCGTGCGAAGTTCTCCGCTTCGCCCGTCCCGTGGCTCCGTTCCATGCAAGGGGTGTTCCCCCAGGTTGGGAGCCGTACGGGCATTCCAGTGTCCCGACTTCGCCGCAATCCGTCGCCCCGCCGCCCTCCCGGGGAAGAGCCTCGTACACGAAGAACGAACGAGACACGAAGCACGAGACACCAAGCACGAAGCACCCACGGGGAGACCGCACATGTTTCGAGACAACGCAGTCCGACGCACCGCCGCCGCCCTCGCCGCGGCCGCCGCCCTCCTGCTCACCCCGGCCCTGGCCACCACGGCCGCCACGGCCGCTCCCACCGCACCCCGGTTCATCGACGGCACCGACCTGCCGCCGCACCCCACCTCGCCCTGGTACGCCGACGAGGTCGTCAAGGGGCTGCCCGAGTTCCCGCCGATCTGTCTGGAGGGCGGGCTCCCGGCTGCCGGCAGCCGGCACCGGCGCTTCGGCACCGAGTTCGACACCGGCGCCATGCAGCTCTCCGTACGGTCCGCCACGCCAGCGGCCGCCGCCAAGCTCGTCCGCACCCTGGAGCGGCAGGTCGCGGCCTGCGCCGCCGACTGGCTGCGGGCCACCCCGGGCGGCACCGCCTCCTGGGAGGACTACGGGACGCTCCCCGTCGAGGAGGGGGCGCACGTCTACGGGGTCCACACCTCGCTCCCCGAGTCCGAGCCCGGCGTCCACCTCTTCGGAATCGGACGCGACGGCTCCACCGTGACCGTCGTGCAGTGGGGTCAGATGGGCAACCTGTCCGACGCCCCGGTCGCCGATTTCCGCCGGACGACCACGACGGCCGTGAACAAGCTCAACCCCTGAGGCGGCCCGCGGCACGCCCTCGGTGGGACCATGGAACCGAGAGGCGATGACCATGCGTTCCGGGAACGAGCCGGTGACCGCCCGCAGTCCGTTGCGGCTGCGGCTCTGGTTGAGTGTGTGGGGCCTGATCTGGTCCGCCGCCGGGGCGGCCGCCTTCTCGCTGGCCGGCCGTCCCGGGTGGGCGGCGGCGTGCGCGGCGGTCTTCGTCCTGGCGGCGGTGGACATGGTCGTCGTCGTCCGGCACATCCGCCAGGGGCCGCATTACCAGCCGGGCAGGGACATCCCGCCGTACGAGCCGCCGCACGAGCGCTGATGACCTCGGAGACACCGAGACAGGTCGAGACCGGCCAAGAGGGGCCGAGAGGGGCAGGGACGGGCTCAGTCCTCGAAGCCGGCCGCTTCCAGGTACTCCGGCTGCGGGTCGAGCGCCGCCGCCAGCCGGAAGTGCTTGCGCGCCTGCTCGGGCCGTCCGGAGCGCTCGTGGGTGCGGGCCAGCGCGAAGTGGGCGAAGGCGTTGTCCGGCTCCCGCTCCAACACCAGCTCGAACTCCAGCTCCGCCGGTCGCAGTTGGGCCGCCGCGAAGAAGGCTCGGGCCCGCAGCAGCCGGGCCGCCGTATTCTCCGGGTGGGCGGCTATGACCGAGTCGAGCAGCTTCACCGCACCGCGCGGGTCGCGGGCGGCGAGCAGCTGCTCGGCTGCCCGGTAGTCGATGACGTGGGTCTCGGGACTGGCCGGCGGCGTGGGGCGCGTGGTGTCGGACACGGAGTGTTCCTTCCCTCTACGGGCGCGTTCAACGCGCCGGCCCCTGCCGCTATTCCATGCACACGTCAGGCGGCGCCGTCCGTGCCGGTCTCCGCCCCGGCCCCGGCGGCCGCCGCCGCCCGCGCCATGAGCTCCTCCCACACCTTGCGCACCTGCGGTTCCAGCGCCTCCAGCGGCCCGTCGTTGTCGATCACGAGGGTCGCCACCGCCAGCCGCTGCTCCCGCGTGGCCTGCGCGGCCATCCGGGCCTTGGCCTCCGCCTCCGGCATACCGCGCAGTGCGGTGAGCCGCGCCAGCTGCGTCTGCGGCGCCGCGTCCACGACGACCACCAGGTCGTACAGCGGGGCCAGGCCGTTCTCCGTGAGCAGGGGTACGTCGTGCACCACGATCGCGTCGCCCCCCGCGGCGGCCTCCAGCTCGGCCGACCGGGCCCCGACCAGCGGGTGCACGATCGCGTTCAGCGTCCGGAGCTTCGCCGGGTCCGCGAAGACGACGGAACCGAGCTTCGGCCGGTCCAGTGTCCCCTCGGGGGTCAGCACGGACTCCCCGAAGGCCTCCACGACCGCGGCGAGCCCGGGAGTGCCGGGTTCCACGACCTCCCGCGCGATGCGGTCGGCGTCCACGACGACCGCCCCGTACCCCGCCAGCAGCCGCGAGACCTCGCTCTTGCCGGCACCGATTCCGCCCGTCAGGCCCACTTTCAGCATGCCCGCAGCCTAGACCCCGCCCGTACCGCGGCCACAGCCCCTACGAAGGTCACCCCTCGCCCTCGCGCTCCGCCAGGAACCGCTCGAACTCGCGGCCGATCTCGTCCGCCGACGGGATCTCCGTCGGCTCGGCGATCATGTTTCCCCTGGTCTCGGCCCCGGCGGCCGCGTCGTACTGGTGCTCCAGCCCCTGCACCAGGGTGACGAGCTCCTCGTCGCCCTCGCGGATCTGCCGGTCGATCTCCGTCTGTGTGCGGTGCGCCTCGGTCCGCAGCGCGTGCGCCACCGCCGGCAGGACCAGGCCGGTCGCCGCCGTGATCGCCTCCAGCACCGTCAGCGCGGCGTCCGGGTACGAGGACCGGGCGACGTAGTGCGGTACGTGCGCGGCGACACCCAGCACGTCGTGCCCGGCCTGGGACAGCCGGAACTCGACCAGCGACTCCGCGCTGCCCGGCACCTGCGCCTCGTCGAAGGGGCTGACGTGGCCCGGCATGAGGTCGGTCCGGTTGCCGTGCGGGGTGATGCCGACGGGGCGGGTGTGCGGGACGCCCATCGGGATGCCGTGGAAGTTGACCGAGAGCCGGACCCCGAGGCGCTCGACGATCTGCCGTACTGCGACGGCGAAGCGCTCCCACTCCACATCGGGCTCCGGGCCGGAGAGCAGCAGGAAGGGGGCTCCGGTGGCGTCCTGGACGAGCCGGACCTCCAGCCGGGGCTCCTCGAACTCCGTCCAGTGGTCGCGCTGGAAGGTCAGCAGCGGGCGGCGGGCCCGGTAGTCCACCAGCCGGTCCGCGTCGAAGCGGGCCACCACCTGGTGGGGCAGGGTGTCCAGGAGCCGCTCGACGATCTGCTCCCCCGCCTCACCCGCGTCGATGTACCCCTCGAAGTGGTACAGCATGACCAGCCCGGCCGAGTCCTGGGACAGCGCCAGGTCGGCCACCGCCAGGCCCTTGGCGTCCCATTCGTACAGACCCTGTGGATCAAGCACCGTCACCACTCCTCCCTCGCAGCGTTCTCTCAAAAGGAACGCCCAAGGAGGCCCCACCATTCCCCAGTTGGGCACGCAATGGGCAGGCAATGGGCACGCAATGGAACCCGAGGGGAACGCGACGAGGCCCGCCCCCCGAAGGGGACGGGCCTCACCGTTCAACTCAACCAGCTCGGCTCACGCCCGGAGGCGTGATGCGCGCTGCGATCAGCTCTGGCCGCCGGCCAGCTTCTCGCGGAGCGCGGCCAGGGCCTCGTCCGACGCCAGGGCGCCGGAGGTCTCGTCCGACTCCGAGGAGTACGAACCACCCGAGATGCCCGCACCGGCACCGGCACCCGCGGCCGGGGCGGCAGCGCCCTCGGCAGCAGCGGCCTCGTCGGCCTCGCGGCTCTTGATGACCTGAGCCTGGTGCTGCTCGAAGCGCTGCTGCGCCTCGGCGTACTGGGTCTCCCAGGCCTCGCGCTGCTTCTCGTAGCCCTCGAGCCAGTCGTTGGTCTCGGGGTCGAAGCCCTCGGGGTAGATGTAGTTGCCCTGGTCGTCGTAAGACGCGGCCATGCCGTACAGGGTCGGGTCGAACTCGACCGACGCCGGGTCGGCACCGAAGGACTCGTTGGCCTGCTTCAGCGACAGCGAGATCCGGCGACGCTCGAGGTCGATGTCGATGACCTTGACGAAGATCTCGTCGTTGACCTGGACGACCTGCTCCGGGATCTCCACGTGGCGCTCGGCCAGCTCGGAGATGTGGACCAGACCCTCGATGCCCTCGTCCACGCGGACGAACGCACCGAACGGAACCAGCTTGGTGACCTTACCCGGGACGACCTGACCGATCTGGTGGGTCCGGGCGAACTGCTGCCACGGGTCCTCCTGCGTCGCCTTCAGCGACAGGGAGACACGCTCGCGGTCCATGTCGACGTCGAGGACCTCGACGGTGACTTCCTGGCCGACCTCGACAACCTCGGACGGGTGGTCGATGTGCTTCCAGGACAGCTCGGAGACGTGGACGAGACCGTCGACGCCACCCAGGTCCACGAAGGCACCGAAGTTGACGATCGAGGAAACGACGCCGGAGCGGACCTGACCCTTCTGCAGGGTGGTGAGGAACGTCTGGCGAACCTCGGACTGGGTCTGCTCCAGCCAGGCACGGCGGGACAGGACCACGTTGTTGCGGTTCTTGTCCAGCTCGATGATCTTCGCCTCGAGCTCCTTGCCCACGTAGGGCTGGAGGTCGCGGACGCGGCGCATCTCGACGAGGGAGGCCGGCAGGAAGCCGCGGAGGCCGATGTCGAGGATGAGACCACCCTTGACGACCTCGATGACGGTACCGGTGACGATGCCGTCTTCTTCCTTGATCTTCTCGATCGTGCCCCAGGCACGCTCGTACTGAGCGCGCTTCTTGGACAGGATCAGACGGCCTTCCTTGTCCTCCTTCTGGAGAACCAGGGCCTCGATCTCGTCGCCGACCTTGACGACCTCGTTCGGGTCGACGTCGTGCTTGATCGAGAGCTCACGGCTCGGGATCACGCCTTCGGTCTTGTAACCGATGTCGAGCAGGACCTCGTCCCGGTCGACCTTCACGATGACGCCGTCGACGATGTCGCCGTCGTTGAAGTACTTGATCGTCTCGTCGATCGCGGCGAGGAAGGCTTCCTCGTTACCGATGTCGTTGACCGCTACCTGCGGAGTGGTAGAGGTGGTCTCGGTGCTGCTCGTCATGTGGGAAAGGGCTCCGGTTACGGACAGAAAGTCGTAGGTACTGCTACGCCGGGAGCCCTTATCGGCATCTGCCGAAGAAGCCGGACAGCCAAGGAAGCCCTGATCCGCGAGAAGCGGGAAGGGCCTCGAAAACCGAGGGGACATCAACAGATGCAAGCGCAGCCTGCTAGGTCTGAGGAGCACAGGCTCGCAGCGCAACTTGTAGCATACGGGGGCTGCCGGACAGGGTCAATGCGCGAAGGCGCACACCCCCGGCAGATCGCCGTATATCCGGCACAATTCGTGGGCGGGGAGGGTGTGATGACACTCTCCGACACGTTTTCGCGGACACACGTCCACGTCCGCGCGACCCACGTACATCCACAGACATCCGCACACTACGACGACGGGCCCCATGAACCAAGAGGACTACGCCCCCGAAGACGCGTACGACGCCGATCCGGGATCCGCCGACGACTCCGACCACGGCTCCGACGACGCCGTGGCCACGCGCCGTGAGGCGGGGGAAGCGGAGAGCAGTCGGGCCAGCCGGGGCTGGTGGGACCGCAACGCCGACGAGTACCAGAGCGAGCACGGCGCCTTCCTCGGCGACGACCGCTTCGTGTGGGGGCCGGAAGGACTGGACGAGGCGGACGCGGCCCTGCTCGGCCCCGCAGCCTCCCTCAAGGGCAAGGACGTCCTGGAGATCGGCGCCGGCGCCGCCCAGTGCTCGCGCTGGCTCGCCGCCCAGGGCGCCCGCCCGGTGGCCCTGGACCTCTCCCACCGCCAGCTCCAGCACGCTCTGCGCATCGGCGACGACGTCCCCCTGGTGGAGGCCGACGCGGGCCGGCTGCCCTTCCGCGACGGCTCCTTCGACCTCGCCTGCTCCGCGTACGGGGCCGTCCCCTTCGTCGCCGACCCGGTGAACGTCATGCGCGAGGTCCGCCGCGTGCTGCGCCCGGGCGGCCGCTGGGTCTTCTCCGTCACCCACCCGATCCGCTGGGCGTTCCCGGACGAGCCGGGGCCCGAGGGGCTGTCCGTCTCCGCCTCCTATTTCGACCGGACCCCCTACGTGGAGCAGGACGAGCAGGGCCGCGCGGTGTACGTGGAGCACCACCGGACCCTCGGCGACCGGGTCCGCGACGTGGTGGCCGGCGGCTTCCGCCTGGTCGACCTGGTCGAGCCGGAGTGGCCCGCGTGGAACAGCCAGGAGTGGGGCGGCTGGTCCCCGCTGCGCGGCAACCTGATCCCCGGTACCGCGATCTTCGTCTGCGAGAGGGACTGACCCCTTGAACCGGCAGCCCCGCCCGCTCCGCCAGTCGGTACTCGACTCGCTTCCCGTACGGGAGGCCCTGCCCGCGCTCGCCTCGGCCCTGGACGGCCACGGCGCGGCGGTGCTCTGCGCCCCGCCCGGCACGGGCAAGACCACGCTGGTGCCGCTGGTGCTCGCGGGCCTCGTCGGGGGCGGGCCGGTGCGCCGGGTCGTGGTCGCCGAGCCCCGGCGGATCGCCGCCCGGGCGGCGGCGCGGCGGATGGCGTGGCTGCTGGGCGAGGCCGTCGGCGGATCGGTCGGCTTCACCGTGCGCGGGGAGCGGGTCGTGGGCCGCGGGACGGTGGTGGAGGTGGTCACCACCGGGGTGCTGCTCCAGCGGCTCCAGCGGGACCAGGAGCTGGCGGGCGTGGACGTGGTGGTCCTGGACGAGTGCCACGAGCGGCACCTGGACGCCGACACCGTCGCCGCCTTCCTCGTGGACGTACGGGAGGCCCTGCGCCCGGAGCTGCGGCTCGTGGCGGCCTCGGCGACGACCGACGCGGCCGGATGGGCGCGCGTCCTGGGCGGCGCGCCGGTGGTGGAGGCGGCTGGGGTCTCGTACCCCGTGGAGACAGTGTGGGCGCCGCCGGCCCGGCCGGTGCGGCCGCCGCACGGGATGCGGGTGGATCCGGCGCAGCTCACGCATGTGGCCTCGGTGGTGCGGCGGGCGCTGGCGGAACGTTCCGGCGACGTCCTGTGCTTCCTGCCCGGCGTCGGGGAGATCGCCCGGGTGGCCGGGCAGCTGGGTGGACTGGACGCGGAGGTGCTCCAGCTCCACGGCCGGGCCCCCGCGGCGGTGCAGGAGGCGGCGCTGACCGCCTCGGACCACCGCCGGCTGATCCTCTCCACCGCCGTGGCGGAGTCCAGCCTGACCGTGCCCGGCGTGCGGGTGGTCGTGGACTCCGGGCTGGCGCGCGAGCCCCGCGTGGACCATGCCCGGGGGCTGGGCGCGCTGGCGACCGTACGGGCTTCACGCGCGGCCGGGCGCCAGCGCGCCGGGCGGGCCGGGCGTGAGGCGCCGGGGGCGGTGTACCGCTGCTGGGCGGAGGCCGAGGACGGGCGGCTGCCCTCCTTCCCCGCGCCGGAGATCCGGATCGCCGACCTGACGCAGTTCGCGTTGCAGGCGGCGTGCTGGGGCGACCCGGACGCGACGGGGCTGGCGCTGCCGGACCCGCCGCCGGCCGGGGCGATGGCGGCCGCGCGGGAGGTGCTGGTGGCCGTCGGCGCGGTGGACGAGGCGGGCCGTCCGACCCCGCGCGGCCTGCGCATGGCCCGGCTGGGCCTGCACCCCCGGCTGGCCCGGGCACTGCTGGACGGCTCCGCGGCCCTCGGCTCGCGCCGGGCCGCCGAGGTGGTGGCGCTGCTGAGCGAGGAGCCGCCGCGGGAGTACGGGGACGACCTGGCCGGGGCCTGGCGGGCGGCCCGCCGTGGCGGCGACGGCTACGCGGCCCGCTGGCGCGCGGAGGCGTCCCGCCTGGAACGCGCCGCCCGCCCGGACCCCGCCGAGGCCGCTGCGGATGGCACCCCCGGAGCCGCCGGTGCAGGGGCCGCTGCGCGGGGCTCTTCCCCCACCCCGCCCCTTCCCGAAACCGGGGCTCCGCCCCAGACCCCGTCGGGGCTCCGCCCCGAACCCCGCGCCTCAAACGCCGGCGGGGCTGAATTTGCGGACGGCGGCAGCCGAAATCCAGCCCCTCCGGCGTTTGAGGAGTGGCGTCCGGGGCGGAGCCCCGGCAGCGGCGCTGCACCCGATGATCTGGCCGCCGGGCTCGTCGCCGCACTCGCGTTCCCCGAGCGCGTGGCCCGGGCCAAGAACGAGACGGCCTTCCTCATGGCCAACGGCACCGCGGCCGAGATCACGGACGGCTCGGCGCTCCGCCGCGCACCCTGGCTCGCCGTGGCCGTCGCCGATCGGGCCCCGCACTCCGCATCCGCACGCGTGCGGATGGCCTCGGCCATCGACGAGGCCACCGCCCGGGCCGCGTCCGGCCATCTGCTGGCCCAGGGCGAGGAGGTCCGCTGGGAGGACGGGGACCTCGTCGCCCGCGCTGCCGAGAGGCTCGGCGCCATCGAGCTCTCGGTACGCCCGCTGCGCACCCCCGACCCGGCGCTCGTACGGGCCGCCCTGCTCGACGGTCTGCGCTCAGAGGGGCTCGGCCTGCTGCGCTGGTCCCCCGACGCGCAGGCGCTGCGGGCCCGGCTCGGGTTCCTGCACCGCACGCTGGGCGGCGCGTGGCCCGACGTGGCGGACGACGGCGCCCTGCTGGACCGGGCCGACGACTGGCTGGAGCCCGAGCTGTCCCGGGCCCGGCGCCGCGCCGACCTGGGCCGGATCGACGCCGGGCAGGCCCTGAACCGGCTGCTGCCCTGGGCCACGGGTGAGGCCGCCCGCCTCGACGAGCTGGCTCCGGAGCGGCTGGAGGTGCCCAGCGGATCCCGGATCCGGGTGGACTACTCCGCGGAGCACGGGCAGCCGGTGCTCGCGGTGAAGCTCCAGGAGCTGTTCGGGCTGGCCGAGACCCCGAAGGTGGCCGGCGTGCCGGTGCTCGTGCACCTGCTGTCGCCCGCCGGGCGCCCCGCCGCGGTCACCGCCGACCTCGCCTCGTTCTGGCAGGGCGGCTACCGGGCCGTGCGCGCCGAGCTGCGCGGCCGCTATCCCAAGCACCCCTGGCCGGAGGACCCGGCCACCGCCGAGCCCACCCGCCACACCAACGCCCGACTCAGGCGCTGAGCTCCGCCTCCCGCGCCCGCCGGCCCCGCGCCTCCAGCCACAGCGCGAGCCCGAGCAGCACGAGCCCGCCGGCCGCCAGGCCGATCGGCGCGTAGGTGTGGAGCGCGAGGACCTTCGTACGGTTCGAGGCGACCAGGTCGAGCGTGTACTTGGCGTAGTCCTCGCGCATGGTCACGTGCCCGGCGAAGGCGGTGAGCTTGCCGTCGGGCCCGCCCGCCGCGATGCCGCCGCGCATCTCCTGCTGGATGTCCTGCTCGGCGTTGACGGGTGCCCCGGTGACCGGGTCCACCCAGAACCTGGCCGTGACCGTGTACCAGAGGGTGGTGCCGGTGGCCGCCTCGATCGTGGCGGGGTCGATGCCCTCGATCGGCATCTTCTTCGGCATGGGGACCTTGGTCCACGGGACGGTCTGCTCGAAGAGGTAGACGTCCATGCCGCGGTACGTGCGGGGGCCGACGTAGTGCATCGGCGACGCCTTGCGGGTCTGCGCGTCGAAGTAGAGGTAGTCGCGCGGCTCGGTGAAGAAGGGCCACTTGAACTCGATGCCCTCGCGCTTGACCGGGTCCCCGTCGACCATCTCGCCGGTGGCGTGCACCGGGTCCTGGGTGTGCGCGTCGAAGATGTAGCGCTCGGGGATCTGGGAGACCATCTTCCCGTCCGGCCCGATGATGTAGGACAGCGTGTCCCAGACGACCACGTCCTTGCCGGCGCCGGCCTCGATCTCCTTCGACGCCTCGACGTTGCCCTTGAGGGTCTGGACGATGGTGACCTTGTCGACCTTCTTGGGCTGCATGCCGCCTGTGTAGTCGAGGAGGGTCGCGTCCTTCGCCTCCAGGACCATCTCCTGGTACTGCTCCGGCGGGATCTTGGCGAGCCGCGGGTACGCGTACCAGCGCAGCAGCGGCGCGAGGGCCGCGAAGAAGACGGCTAGGGCCAGCAGGACAAGGCTCGCTCTGCGTCGCACGGCCGGGCCCTCCTCTTACTTTCCGGGCGCGGCGGGCGCGGTGGTGAGCAGGGGCTTGGGTGAGGTCTTTCCTTCGGGCGCCCCGAACGCCGTGATGGCGAGGACGAGGAGCACCGCGAGGACGAGCCCGCTGGCGGCGGCGATGAATGCGCGCATGCCGGGCCTCCGGAATCTGATAGGGCGTCAGGGCGGAGGCACCGTAGCAATGCGGACGCGATATGAGAACCGTCAGGCGCGGGTCCGCCGCCTGGTGGAGCGGCACCGACCCTGCCAAGCTGACGGACCATGACTGCGTACGAAGTGCTGCTGATCGGTGGCGGGTCGGGCGTCGGGAAGTCCACGGTCGGCTGTGAGGTCTCGGAGCTGCTGCGCCGGCGCGGGACGGCGCACTGCTACATGGAGGGCGACTTCCTCGACCAGATCCATCCGGCCCCTGAGGGCGACCCGGACCGTGCCGCGATCACCGAACGCAACCTCGCCTCGATCTGGGCCAACTACACCGCGCTGGGGCAGCGCCGGCTCCTGTACACCAACACCGTGAGCATCCTCGACCTGCCGCTGATCCACCGGGCCATGCGTGGCAACGGCAACGGCAACGGCACCGGCGGCGGGGTGCCGATCCGCACGACGTGCGTGCTGCTCACGGCGCGGGAGGCGACCGTGCGGGAGCGGCTGGCGCGGCGGGAGATCGGCTCGCAGCTGGCGGTGCACATCGAGCGGAGCCTGCAGGCGGCGGCGGTCCTGGACCGGGACGCGCCCGCTGGCACCGTTCGCGTCGCGACGGACGGGCGGTCGGTGACGTGGATCGCGGAGCGGGTGCTGGAGGCGGCGGCCTGGTGAACCGACCGCCGCCGGGGCCTACGGGGTGGGCGACGGGGACGGCCCTGGCTTCGCCGGCACGGTTGCCGTCCTGGTCGGGGCCGCGGTCGGGCCGGCCGTCGGCTTGGGGCTCGGCGTCGGCGTGCGCGTCGGAGTCGGCGTAGGTGTCGGGGTCGGGGTGGGCTTAGGCGTCGGGGTCGGGGTCGGCGTAGGGGTCGGCGTGGGCTTGGGGCTCGGCGTGGGCGTCGGCGTGGGCGTCGGGCTCGGCGTCGGAGTCGGCGTCGGCTTGGGGCTCGGCGTCGGGCTCGGCGTAGGTGTCGGACTCGGCGTGGGTGTCGGCGTCGGCTTGGGGCTCGGCGTGGGGGTCGGCGTAGGCGTAGGCGTAGGCGTAGGCGGTGTCGCCGCCGGGGCGCCGCTGTCCGGGACCTCGTGCGCGCCGTTGAGGTAGTACGTGAACCAGGACCGCACCGTCCGCAGGTACTCCGCGGAGTGGTTGTACGAGAGCACGGCCCGGTCCAGGTCCGCGTCCACCCGCAGGTCCCGCGTGCCCGCACACAGGTAGCGGCCGGCCGCGAGGGCCGCGTCGTGCACGTTGTTCGGGTTGCGGCGTCCGTCGCCGTCCGCGTCCTGGCCCCATGCCGCCCACGTGGACGGGATGAACTGCATCGGCCCGACCGCCCGGTCGTACCGGGCGTCCCCGTCGTGGGCGCCGCCGTCCGTGTCGGCGATGTTCGCGAAGCCGTTGCCGTCGAGCACGGGCCCGAGGATCGGGCGGAGCGTCGTCCCGGCCGCGTCCACCTGGCCGCCGCGCGCCTGCCCGGACTCGACCTTGCCGATCGCCGCGAGGAGTTGCCAGCGCAGCCCGCATCCGGGGTCGCTCTCACCCACGGTCCGCTCGGCCCGCCGGTACGCCGCGAGCACGCTCGCCGGTATCCCGCGCACCCCTTCGGCCGGCCCGGTCACGACCGGCTCCGGTTCCGCCTCGGGCGGCCGCGCCTGCTCCGGCGGCGCGGCCTGCGTCCCGTCCGCCGCCGGCACGGCCGGCGGCTCGGGGCTCACCAGGGGCGGGAGTTCGGTGAAGTAGGCGGAATCGCCGCCGGCCTCCGGGGGCGATTCCGGCGCGGCCGCCGCCGTACGGTCGTCCGGGCTCGCGCCCGCCGGGCCCTGGGAGCCGCTCACCGCGGCGACCACCAACGCTGAGACCAGGGCGGCCACCGCTCCCCTGCGCAGCCTGCGTCCGATTGTTCGAGACGACATGAGCCGGACCCCTCCCCCTCGACGTCCGCGTGACCCTACGTCAACTCCCTGCACGGGGCACGCAAGGTGGGGCAGAATTCACCACATCCCCACGTCGCCGCGCAGGTCACGCATACTGTCCGGGCCCTTCGGGAGCATTGGTCCGAAGTAAGCAACATCCAGGAGAGGTGCCATGCCGTTCACTCTCAGCCATGCGGCCGCCGTACTTCCGGCCATCCGCCGGAACGGGCGTGCGCGCGGCCCCCTCGTCGCCTCGGCGCTGGTCCTCGGTTCCTTCGCGCCGGACACCTTCTACTTCGCGGCCACCGTCGTCCCGAGCGTCAAGCCGTACGGCACCTTCACGCACTCCCTGCCCGGAGTCGTGACCGTCGACGCGGTGCTCACCGCCGTCCTCGTGGGGTGCTGGCTGCTGCTGCGCGAGCCGCTGACCGCGCTGCTCCCCCGTCACCTACGGGGCAGGGTGCACGCCTTCGTGCGGGGCGAGGAGTGGCGCGGGCGGCAACTTCCCCCGCTGGCCCTGTGGTTCTACCTGTCGGCGGTCATCGGCTCCCTCACGCACGTGGCGTGGGACAGCTTCACGCACCTCGACCGCTGGGGATCCAACGCGCTGGACCTGGGCAAGCCGCTCGCCTTCGGCTTCCCCCTCTACTTGTACCTGCAGTACGGCACTTCGGTGCTCGCGGCCTGCGCGGTGCTCTGGTTCACGGTGACCGCGCTGCGCCGGCTGCCGGCCTGCCCGGCGCCCGCGTCCGTGCCGGTGCTGAGCCGGGCCGAGCTGTGGGGTGCGCTCGCGCTGGTCCTCGTGGGCGTGACGGTCGGGATCACGATGCGCGTGCTGCGCTTCTTCACGTTCTTCGACGCGATCCACTCGCCGCTCGACATCATCCCGACGATCTGCTTCGGCTCGGGCGGCGGCCTCGCCGTGGCCCTGCTGCTGTACGGGATCCTCGTACGCCTGCGCCACCGCCGGGCCCGGGACCGTTCGGACGAGGAGACGCGAACGCCCGTCCCCACCGCATAGGCGGGGACGGGCGCTCGGCGGGTCGTACGACGATCAGTGCGCGGCGGACTCCCAGTCGGAGCCGACACCGACCGACACGTCCAGCGGGGCGCGGAGCTCGACGGCGGCGCCCATCTCGCGGCGCACCAGCTCCTCCACCTTCTTCCGCTCGCCCGGGGCGATCTCCAGCACGATTTCGTCGTGGACCTGGAGCAGCATCCGCGACTTCAGCCCGGCCGCGACGATCGCCTTGTCCGCGCGCAGCATCGCGACCTTCACGATGTCGGCGGCGGTGCCCTGGATCGGGGCGTTGAGCGCCATCCGCTCGGCGGCCTCGCGGCGCTGGCGGTTGTCGCTGTTGAGGTCGGGCAGGTAGCGGCGGCGGCCGAAGATCGTGGCCGTGTACCCGGTGGCGCGGGCCTCGTCCACGACGCGGCCCAGGTACTCGCGGACCCCGCCGAACCGCTCGAAGAAGGTCTCCATCAGGCCGCGCGCCTCGGCGGGCTCGATGTTCAGCTGCTGGGCGAGACCGAAGGCGGAGAGCCCGTAGGCGAGGCCGTACGACATGGCCTTGATCTTGCGGCGCATCTCGGCGTCCACCTGTGAGCGCTCCACGCCGAACACCTGGGAGGCGACGGTGGTGTGCAGGTCCTCGCCGGTCGCGAACGCCTCGATCAGGCCCTCGTCCTCGGAGAGGTGGGCCATCACGCGCAGCTCGATCTGGCTGTAGTCGGCCGTCATCAGGGACTCGAAGCCCTCACCGACGACGAACCCGCGGCGGATCGCCCGACCCTCGTCGGTGCGCACCGGCACGTTCTGCAGGTTGGGGTCGGTGGAGGACAGCCGGCCGGTCGCGGCGACGGTCTGGCTGAAGCTGGTGTGCACCCGGCCGTCGGCGGCGATGGTCTTGACCAGGCCCTCGACGGTCACGCGCAGCTTGGCCTGCTCCCGGTGCCGCAGCATGATCACCGGCAGTTCGTGGTCGGTCTGCGTGGCCAGCCAGGCCAGCGCGTCCGCGTCCGTGGTGTAGCCGGTCTTGGTCTTCTTCGTCTTCGGCAGGTCCAGCTCGCCGAAGAAGACCTCCTGGAGCTGCTTGGGCGAGCCGAGGTTGAACTCGTGGCCGACCGCCGCGTGCGCCTCCTTCACGGCCTGCTGCACCGCGCCCGCGAACTGCTGCTCCATGGCCTCCAGGTGGTCGCGGTCGGCGGCGATGCCGGCCCGCTCCATCCGGGCGAGGAGCTCGGACGTCGGCAGCTCCATGTCGTGGAGCAGCTCGACCGCGCCGACCTCGTCGAGCTTGTCGGTGAAGGCGTCGCCCAGGTCCAGGACCGCGCGGGCCTGCGCCATCAGCGCCTCCGCCTCCGCGGTGTCGTCCGCGCCGAAGGCCAGCTGCCCGTCGGCGGCGGCCGGCGCCAGCTCCCGGTGCAGGTACTCCATGGACAGCACGTCCAGGGCGAAGGACCGGCGGCCCGGCTTGACCAGGTAGGCGGCCAGGGCGGTGTCCATGGTGACGCCGTCCAGCGTCCAGCCGTGCTCGGGGAAGACCCGCATCAGGCCCTTGGCGTTGTGCACGACCTTCGGCTTCGCCGCATCGGCGGCCCAGGCCGCGAAGGCCTGCTCGTCGACCCCGTCCAGCTCGGACGGCTCGAACCAGGCGGCGGCGCCCCCGGCCGCGGCCAGCGCGATCTCGCTGATGTTGCCCTGGCCCAGCGCCCAGCTGTCGACGGTCGCCACGCCCAGCGGTCCGCCCGCGTGCGCCGCCAGCCACGGGGCCAGCTCGCCCGCGCCCAGGACGGAGGCGTCGAGCTCCACGCCCGCCGCCACCGGAGCGGGTGCCTGCTCCTCGGCCGCGCCCGGGTCCACCGCGAGCAGCCGCTCGCGCAGCGAGGCGTTGCGGATCTCCAGCACGTCCAGCACGCCGATCATGGCGGCCCGGTCGTAGGGGGCGCGGGTCAGGTCGGCGGGGGTCTTGGGCAGCTCGACGTCCTTGACCATCTCGGTCAGGACCCGGTTCAGCTTGACGGCCTCCAGGTGGTCCCGGAAGTTCTGCCCGGCCTTGCCCTTGACCTCGTCCGCGCGCTCCACCAGCTCCGCGAACGACCCGAACTGGGTGATCCACTTGGCCGCGGTCTTCTCGCCGACGCCCGGGATGCCCGGCAGGTTGTCGGACGGGTCACCGCGCAGCGCCGCGAAGTCCGGGTACTGCTGGGGGGTGAGCCCGTACTTCTCCTCGACCTTCTCCGGGGTGAACCGGGTCAGCTCGGACACGCCCTTGGTCGGGTACAACACGGTGGTGTGCTCGGAGACGAGCTGGAAGGAGTCCCGGTCGCCGGTGACGATCAGCACGTCGAAGCCGAGGGCCTCCGCCTGCGTCGCCAGCGTCGCGATCACGTCGTCGGCCTCGAAGCCGTCGACCGCGAACCGCGGCACCTTCATCGCGTCGAGGAGCTCGCCGATCAGCTCGACCTGCCCCTTGAACTCGTCGGGCGTCTTGGAACGGTTCGCCTTGTACTCGGGGAACTCCGTCGAACGCCACGTCTTGCGCGACACGTCGAACGCCACCGCGAAGTGCGTGGGCGCCTCGTCGCGCAGCGTGTTCGCCAGCATCGACGCGAAGCCGTAGATGGCGTTGGTCGGCTGGCCCGTCGCGGTCGTGAAGTTCTCCGCGGGCAGCGCGAAGAACGCCCGGTACGCCAGGGAGTGCCCGTCCATGAGCATCAGGCGGGGGCGGTCCGCTGCGGTCGTCTGGTCGGTCTTCTTCGATGCTGAATCTGCCACGCCCCCGATCCTAGGCGCCCCCACCGACAAATCCGCCGGCGGCGATGTCCGCGGAGCGTGACAGGATCGGATGTGTACGAGATGAGTACGAGAAGACAGCTCAAAGGGGAGCGACATGGCCACCAAGCCGCCCGCAGGTGATCCGGTCCAGGACGCGCCGCAGGTAGCGCCGCCGCAGCACGCGGCGGCCGGCCTCCCCGCGATCGGGCACACCCTGAAGATCGCGCAGCAGCAGATGGGCCTGGCCCGCACCGCCCGCACCCTGCTCAAGGTCAACCAGAAGAACGGCTTCGACTGCCCGGGCTGCGCCTGGCCCGAGGGCGACAAGCGGCACACCGCCGAATTCTGCGAGAACGGCGCCAAGGCCGTCGCCGAAGAGGCCACGCTGCGCCGGGTCACCCCCGCGTTCTTCGCCGCCCACCCGCTCGCCGACCTCGCGACGCGCTCCGGGTACTGGCTGGGCCAGCAGGGCCGGATCACCGAGCCGATGTACCTCGCGGAGGGCTCCGACCGGTACGAGGCCGTGAGCTGGGAGCGGGCCTTCGGGATCATCGCGGAGGAGCTGACCGCCCTCGACTCCCCCGACGAGGCCCTCTTCTACACCTCCGGCCGCACGAGCAACGAGGCCGCGTTCCTCTTCCAGCTCTTCGCCCGCGAGTTCGGCACCAACAACCTGCCCGACTGCTCCAACATGTGCCACGAGTCCTCGGGCTCCGCACTGAACGAGACCATCGGCATCGGCAAGGGCAGCGTCTCCCTCGAAGACCTCCACCAGGCCGACCTGATCATCGTCGCCGGGCAGAACCCCGGCACCAACCACCCGCGCATGCTCTCCGCCCTGGAGAAGGCCAAGTCCGCCGGCGCGAAGATCATCTCGGTGAACCCGCTGCCCGAGGCCGGCATGGAGCGGTTCAAGAACCCGCAGACCCCCCTCGGCATGCTCAAGGGCACCGCCCTCAACGACCTGTTCCTGCAGATCCGCATCGGCGGCGACCAGGCCCTCTTCCGCCTCCTGAACAAGCTCGTCATCGAGGCGGGCGGCGCCACCGACGAGGAGTTCATCCGCGAACACACCCACGGCTACGAGGAGTTCGCGGCCGCCGCCAAGGAAGCCGACTGGGCCGAGACCCTCACCGCCACCGGCCTGACCCGCCCCGAGATCGAGCGCGCCCTGGCCATGATCCTGGCCTCGAAGCGGACCATTGTCTGCTGGGCGATGGGCCTCACCCAGCACAAGCACGCCGTCGCCACCATCCGCGAGGTGGTCAACCTCCTCCTGCTGCGCGGCAACATCGGCCGCCCCGGCGCCGGCGTCTGCCCCGTCCGCGGCCACTCCAACGTGCAGGGCGACCGCACCATGGGCATCTTCGAGCGACCCGCCCCGGCCTTCCTCGACGCCCTCGACCGCGAATTCCGGATCACCTCGCCGCGCGCGCACGGCTTCGACGTGGTCCGCTCCATCCAGGCCCTGCGCGACGGCGAGGCCAAGGTCCTCTTCGCCATGGGCGGCAACTTCGTCGGCGCCACCCCCGACACCGAGGTCACCGAGGCCGCGATCCGCCGCGCCTCCCTGACCGTGCACGTCTCCACCAAACTCAACCGCTCCCACGCGGTCACCGGCAGGCGCGCCCTGATCCTGCCCACCCTCGGCCGCACCGACAAGGACGTCCAGGCGTCGGGCAAGCAGTTCGTGACCGTCGAGGACTCCATGGGCCTGGTCCACTCCTCCCGCGGCAACCTCGCCCCCGCGAGCCCCCACCTGCTCTCCGAGCCCGCCATCGTCGCCCGCATGGCCCGCGCCGTCCTCGGCGAGACCTCCAAGACCCCGTGGGAGGAGTTCGAGCGCGACTACGCCACCATCCGCGACCGGATCTCCCGCGTCGTCCCCGGCTTCCAGGACTTCAACACCCGCATCGCCCGCCCCGGCGGCTTCCGGCTCCCCCACGCCCCTCGCGACGAGCGCCGCTTCCCCACGAAGACCGGCAAGGCCAACTTCACCGCCGCCCCCGTGGAGTACCCCAGGGTCCCCGAGGGCCGGCTGCTCCTGCAGACCCTGCGCAGCCACGACCAGTACAACACCACCATCTACGGCCTCGACGACCGCTACCGCGGCATCACCGGCGGTCGCCGCGTCGTCATGGTCAACCCCGAGGACGCGGCCGAGCTGGGGCTGGCCGACGGCTCCTACACCGACCTGGTGAGCGAGTGGAAGGACGGCGTCGAGCGGCGCGCGCCCGGCTTCCGCGTCGTGCACTACCCGACCGCCCGGGGCTGCGCCGCCGCCTACTACCCCGAGACGAACGTGCTGGTCCCCCTCGACTCCACCGCGGACACCAGCAACACCCCCGCGAGCAAGTCCGTCGTCATCCGCTTCGAACCGGCCTGAACCGGCCTGATAGAACGACCCCAGGACAATCAGGTTAACGATCGTTGACGAACGGAGCCCGCCCATGGGTCAGGAACACGCTGTGAAGTTCCCGCAGGAGGTACTCGACGAGTACGCGGCCAAGGGCATCGACCTGCCCGCGCTGTTCTCGGCGGGCGCCCTCGGCGAGCGGATGGAGATCCGCGTCCTGGAAGCCTCCGCCGAGCGCGTCGTCGCCACCATGCCGGTCAAGGGCAACACCCAGCCCTACGGACTCCTCCACGGCGGCGCCTCCGCCGTCCTCGCCGAGACCCTGGGCTCGGTCGGCGCCATGATGCACGGCGGCATCGACAAGATCGCCGTCGGCGTCGACCTGAACTGCACCCACCACCGCGGAGTGCGCTCCGGCACCGTCACCGGCGTCGCCACCCCCGTCCACCGCGGCCGCTCCACCACCACCTACGACATCGTCATCAGCGACGAGCAGGACCGCCGGGTCTGCACCGCCCGCCTCACCTGCCTGCTCCGCGACACGGAGTCTTAACAAGACGGCCGATACGAGCAGTTGTGCAGCCACCGGCGCCGGTCTAGCGTTCCCGCATGGGATCGGGACCGGCGCCGCGGCGCGCCACGACCGCCTGCGCGGCGACGGCGCTCCTGGGCGCCGCGCTCCTCGGATGCGCCCCGAACACCCCCGCCTCCGACACCCCCGCCTCCCCCGCCCCGCACACCACCTCGCCCCAGGACCTGTGCACCGCCCTGATCACCCACTGGGCCGGGGTCATCCTCGACGCCGGCGAGGACCGGGACGCCATCGGCCTCGACTACCAGGCCATGGGCCTGTCCGGCGGCCAGAACGAGATCCTGCGCGCCGTCCTCGACGAAGCCAGGGCCGAGCAGCGGACCAAGGGCCCGACGGCCGCCCGCGAGCTCACCGCCCGCGAGGCCGCCCGGCGCTGCGCCGAGCGCTACCGCTCGGGCACCCCGACCGGCGGCCCCTGGTGAGGGGCGGCGGCATCGGCCCGGTCGAACCCGGAGACGGCACCGAGAGCCGCGAGAGCCCGCGTCCCGAGCCCCGTACGCCCCCGGCCGGAGCCGCACGGTGGATCCGCGTCCGGTACGCCCGCCACCGGCGGGCCGTGCTCGCCGCGACGGCCGCGGTCGCGCTGGCCGCCGGCGCCGCCCGCTGGTACGCCACCCGGCCGACGCCGACCGCCGCACCGCCCCCGGCCGCGCCCTCGCAGTCCGTGTCCCTGACCTACCTGGAGCCGCTGGAGCCGCCCCCGGCCGGCAGCGCGTTCGCCCTCACCGTCCGTGTGCGCAACCGCTCCGGGCCCGCCGTCACGGTGGAGCGGATCGACCAGCCGTCGCGGGCGCTGAGCGTCACGACCGGGACACCGCTCCCGGTCACGCTCGGCCCGGGAGAGGCGCGCGACCTCGCGGTGTTGTTCCAGGCCAAAGACTGCGTGCACGCACCACGGAATTCTGGACTCCCTTTCCTGGAGGTAACCCTCAGTAATGGATTTCAGAAAGAGGATCACAGTTACATCCCCGGCGATCGTTATGCCAGGGATCTTTCCGTCGCCCTGACCAGGGCGTGTCCCGAAGATCGAGACACGGCCACCCAGGCGCCGTCATGACCAAAGACCCCCAGAGTCCTGGCAAGACAGCAGCTAAACAGCAGTTTGGTCCTCACCCATCTCACTATGCGGACAAGACGAAACGGCCCGAATTCCCCCGTTCCACCCGCAGACATCCGCTATGCATTACGCCGTGGCATAACAAGAGAGTCACATCATTGGCCTCAGCCCTCCATAACCGACGATCCGCCGCCTAGAGTCACGGCCAGTTACCGCGACCACCGGATTTCCTTCAGTTCGGTTCCCCGCGTTCGACTCGACGCGTCCCACGGGGGACGCGGCGCCAGGAAAGGACTGATCGTGCGTCATCGTCAGCTCATCGCCGTGACCGCCGCCCTCGCTGCAGGCGCCCTCACTCTCACCGCCTGCGGATCGCGCGACGACAAGGGCGGCGCCGCCGAAGGCGGCACCACTACGGTCGTCATCGGCGTCGACGCCCCCCTGACGGGCGACCTCTCCGCCCTCGGCCTCGGCATCAAGAACTCCGCCGACCTCGCGGCCAAGACGGCCAACGAGAAGGGCTACGTCAAGGGCATCACCTTCAAGGTCGAAGCCCTCGACGACCAGGCCCAGGCCTCCTCCGGCCAGCAGAACGCCACCAAGCTCACGGCCAACAAGGACGTCCTCGGCGTCGTCGGCCCGCTGAACTCCTCGGTCTCCGAGGCCATGCAGAAGGTCTTCGACGACGCCAAGCTGGCCCAGATCTCCCCGGCCAACACCAGCCCGTCCCTGACCCAGGGCCCCAAGTGGGCCGAGGGCCAGAAGACCCGCACCTACAAGAGCTACTTCCGCACCGCCACCACGGACGCCATCCAGGGCCCGTTCGCGGCGCAGTACCTCTTCAACAAGGGCGGCAAGAAGAAGGTCTTCATCATCGATGACAAGAAGACCTACGGCGCCGGCCTCGCCGGAACCTTCAAGGGCGAGTTCACCAAGCTCGGCGGCCAGGTCGTCGGCGAGGGCCACATCGACCCGGAGTCCAAGGACTTCTCCGCGATCGTGACCCAGGTCAAGAGCTCCGGCGCCGACGTCGTCTACTACGGCGGCGAGTACCCCGCGGCCGGCCCGCTCAGCAAGCAGATCAAGGCCTCCGGCACCAACATCCCGCTCGTCGGCGGCGACGGCATCTACGACAAGAAGTACGTCGAGCTCGCGGGCGAAGGCGCCACCGGCGACTTCGCGACCTCCGTCGGCGCCCCCGTCGAGAGCCTGCCGTCCGCCAAGGACTTCGTCGCCAACTACCAGAAGGCCGGCTACAAGGACCCGTTCGCGGCCTACGGCGGCTACTCGTACGACTCGGCCTGGGCCGTCATCGAGGCCGTCAAGAAGGTCGTCGACGCCAACAACGGCAAGCTCCCCACCGACGCCCGCGCCAAGGTCCTCGAAGCCGTCCAGAACGTCTCCTTCGACGGCGTGACCGGCAAGGTCTCCTTCGACGAGTACGGCGACGCCACCAACAAGCAGCTCACCGTCTACAAGGTCGAAGGCGGCGACTGGAAGTCCGTCGAGTCCGGCACCTTCGGCGGCTGACCAACCGAGCGGCTAGCACGCTCACCCGCTAGCCCCTCACCCCTCACTTTGCCGCGCGGGGCGCGCACAATGCGCCCCGCGCGGTGTCACATCCGTCGAAAGACTCGGAGGACCTGCGGTGCACGAACTGCCGCAACAGCTGGTCAACGGCCTGCTACTGGGATCCATGTACGGGCTCGTCGCCATCGGCTACACGATGGTCTATGGCATCGTCCAGCTCATCAACTTCGCCCACGGCGAGATCTTCATGACCGGCGGGTTCGGAGCCCTCACGGTCTGGCTGATGCTCCCCGGCGGCACCACCATGTGGGTCGCGCTGCCCCTCATGCTCATAGGCGCGATCATCGTCGCCACCCTCATCGCCGTCGGAGCCGAACGCTTCGCCTACCGGCCACTCCGCAACGCGCCCCGGCTCGCCCCGCTCATCACCGCCATCGGACTCTCCATCGTCCTCCAGCAGGTGGTATGGGCCTGGTACCCCGACGCGAAGTCCTCCGTCGTCTTCCCCGAAATCCCCGGCGGCCCCTTCCACCTCGGCAGCATCACCATCCAGACCGGTGACGTCTTCCTGCTGCTCGCCGCCCCCATCTCCATGGCCTTCCTCGGCTACTTCGTCAAGAAGACCCGCACCGGCCGCGGCATGCAGGCCACCGCGCAGGACCCCGACACCGCCAAGCTCATGGGCATCAACACCGACCGCATCATCACGGTCGCCTTCGCCCTCGGCGCCACCTTCGCCGCCGTCGGAGCCGTCGCCTACGGCCTCAAGTACGGCGAAGTCAACTACCGCATGGGCTTCATCCTCGGCCTCAAGGCCTTCACCGCCGCCGTCCTCGGCGGCATCGGGAACATCTACGGCGCCATGATCGGCGGACTGGTCCTCGGCCTCGCCGAGACCCTCACCACCGCCTACATCGCCGACGTCCCCGGCATGAGCCAGCTCGGCGGCCAGTCCTGGGGCAACACCTGGGCGTTCGTACTCCTCATCCTCGTGCTCCTCTTCCGACCGCAAGGTCTGCTGGGCGAGCGCGTGGCCGACAGGGCGTGAGAACCATGACGACTACCACCACGGACACCACGCCCCAGACGGCGACCGGCCGAGCCGGAATCTCCCTCCCCGAAAAGACGGCCCGCGCCCTCGCCACCGCCGGCGGCGCCCTCACCGTCATCTCCTGCTTCCTCGCCTGGACCTGGACCCCCGCCTTCCCCGGCAACCTCACCGTCTACGGATACCCCGGCGGCCTCCAGTGGCTCGTCCTCGTCGGCGGCGCCCTCACCACCCTCTTCGGACTCGCCTCCTACGGAGTCAAGGGCCTGCGCTGGCTCACCCCCGCAGGAGCCGACGCGGCGATCAAGCTCTCCGCCCTCGGCACTCTCCTCACCATCCTCTACACCGCCTACGCCATCAGCGACACCCTCGGCGGCCTCATCAACCTGGAGCCCGGCGGCTTCATCGCCCTCGCCACCTCCGCCACCGCCTACATCGGCGCCCGCTTCCTCCCCTTCGAACGCCCCGCACTCGAACCCGCGGACCCCGAAGACAGCTGGTGGGAACAGACCAAGCACAACATCGGCAACCGCTGGACGGTCACCAAGGCCGCCCACGCCGGCGGCACCCCCAAGCCGGCCCGCCAGCTCCCGGCCTACGCCGAAATCCTGCTCATCACCGCCCTCCTCGCGGTCGCCCTCGGCGTCTTCACCTTCGGTGTCACCACCGCGTACCAGGAACTCTTCATCGGCTTCCTGATCGCCGCCGGCTTCGGCTTCGGCGCCCTCCTCAAGGCCGGCCTCGTCGCCCGCTTCAGCGCCCTCACCAACAAGCACCGCAACGTCGCCCTCGTCGGCGCCTTCGTCGCGGCCGCCGCCTTCCCCCTCACCCAGACCGACGACCAGTACGCGACCCTCGGCGTCAACATCCTCATCTTCGCCACCGTCGCCCTCGGCCTGAACATCGTCGTCGGCCTCACCGGCCTCCTCGACCTCGGCTACGTCGCCTTCCTCGGCGTCGGCGCCTACACCGCGGCCCTGGTCTCCGGCTCCCCCAACTCGCCGTTCGGCGTGCACTTCCCCTTCTGGGCCGCACTCCTCCTCGGCGCCGCCGCCTCCATGATCTTCGGCGTCCTCATCGGAGCCCCGACCCTGCGCCTGCGCGGCGACTACCTGGCCATCGTCACCCTCGGCTTCGGAGAGATCTTCCGGATCTCGATGAACAACCTCGACGGCGTCTCCGGCCCGGACCTCACCAACGGCCCCAACGGCATCGCCGGCGTCCCCAACATCGACCTCTTCGGATTCGACTTCGGCGCCAGCCACACCCTCGCCGGATTCACCATCGGCCGCTTCGCCAACTACTTCTTCCTGATGCTCCTGATCACGCTCATCGTGGTCCTGGTCTTCCGCCGCAGCGCGGAATCCCGCATCGGACGCGCCTGGGTCGCCATCCGCGAGGACGAGACCGCCGCCGAAGCCATGGGCATCAACGGCTTCCGCGTCAAGCTCATCGCCTTCGCCCTCGGCGCCACCCTCGCCGGCCTCGCCGGCGCCGTACAGGCCCACGTGAACTACACCGTCACCCCGGACCAGTACGTCTTCGCCAACGCGGTTCCCCCGAACTCCGCCTTCCTCCTCGCCGCAGTCGTCCTCGGCGGCATGGGCACCATCGCAGGCCCCCTCGTCGGCGGCGCCCTCCTCTTCCTGATCCCCAACAAGCTTCAGGACTTCGGCGACATCCAGCTCCTCGCCTTCGGCATCGCGCTCGTCATCCTCATGCGCCTGCGCCCCGAAGGCCTCATCCCCAACCGGCGCAACCAGCTCGAACTCCACACGGACCTCGAAGCGCCCACAGTCCTCGGCAAGACAGGGGCCTGATCCATGACCACCACCACGACCGAAACGGTCCTCGACGCCCGCGGCGTCACGATGCGCTTCGGCGGCCTCACCGCCGTCAAGAACGTCGACCTGACCGTCCGCAGCGGCGAGATCGTCGGCCTCATCGGCCCCAACGGCGCCGGCAAGACCACCTTCTTCAACTGCCTCACCGGCCTCTACATCCCCACCGAGGGCGAAGTCCGGTACAAGGGCACGGTCCTGCCCCCCAAGTCCTTCAAGGTCACCGCGGCCGGCATCGCCCGCACCTTCCAGAACATCCGTCTCTTCAACAACATGACGGTCCTGGAAAACGTCCTCGTAGGCCGCCACACCCGCACCAAGGAAGGCCTCTGGTCCGCCCTGCTGCGCCTGCCCAGCTTCGGCCGCGCCGAGGAAGCCAGCCGCCGGCGAGCCATGGAACTCCTGGAGTTCATCGGCCTCGCCCACAAGGCCGAACACCTCGCCCGCAACCTCCCCTACGGCGAACAGCGCAAGCTCGAAATCGCCCGCGCACTCGCCAGCGACCCCGGCCTCATCCTCCTGGACGAGCCCACCGCCGGCATGAACCCGCAGGAAACCCGAGCCGCCGAAGAACTCATCTTCGCCATCCGGGACAAGGGCATCGCCGTCCTCGTCATCGAGCACGACATGCGCTTCATCTTCAACCTCTGCGACCGCGTCGCCTGCCTCGTCCAGGGCGAAAAGCTCATCGAAGGCACCGCCTCCGAAGTCCAGGGCGACGAACGCGTCATCGCCGCCTACCTCGGCGAACCCTTCGAAGGCGCCCCCGGCGCCGAAGAAGTCGCGGAGGTCGAAGCCGCCGAAGCGCACAGCACCACCAGCACGGACGGAGAAGCCAAGTGACCGCACTCCTGGAGGTCGAGGACCTCCGCGTCGCCTACGGCAAGATCGAAGCCGTCAAGGGCATCTCCTTCACCGTCAACGAGGGCGAGATCGTCACCCTCATCGGAACGAACGGCGCCGGCAAGACCACGACCCTGCGCACCCTGTCCGGCCTGATCAAGCCCAAGGGCGGCCAGATCAAGTTCCAGGGCAAGTCGCTGAAGAAGGTCCCCGCGCACGACATCGTCTCGCTCGGGCTCGCCCACTCCCCCGAGGGCCGGCACATCTTCCCGCGCATGACCATCGAGGACAACCTCCTCCTCGGCGCCTTCCTCCGCAACGACAAGGAAGGCATCCAGAAGGACGTCCAGCGCGCCTACGACCTCTTCCCGATCCTGGGAGAGCGCCGCAAGCAGGCCGCCGGCACCCTCTCGGGCGGCGAACAGCAGATGCTCGCCATGGGCCGCGCGCTCATGTCCCAGCCCAAGCTGCTCATGCTCGACGAGCCGTCCATGGGCCTCTCGCCGCTCATGATGCAGAAGATCATGGCGACGATCGCCGAGCTCAAGGCGTCCGGCACGACCATCCTCCTGGTCGAGCAGAACGCCCAGGCCGCGCTGTCCCTGGCCGACCAGGGCCACGTCATGGAGATCGGCAAGGTCGTCCTGTCCGGCGAAGGCCGCGACCTCCTCGTCAACGAGGACGTCCGCAAGGCCTACCTCGGCGAGGACTGACCCAGCCCCGTTGAACACGTGAGGCCCGTCTCCCCTCGGGGGGAGACGGGCCTCACGTATGTCCCGGGGGACCTACTTCCCGCCGTCCTTCTTCTTCGCCTCGGCGTCCTCGATGACCACCTCGGCGACCTGCTGCATGGACATCCGACGGTCCATGGACGACTTCTGGATCCACCGGAACGCGGCGGGCTCGCTCAGCCCGTACTGCGTCTGCAGGATGCTCTTCGCCCGGTCGACCAGCTTGCGGGTCTCCAGCCGCTGGGAGAGGTCCGCGACCTCCTTCTCCAGCGCGCGCAACTCAGCGAAGCGGGAGACGGCCATCTCGATGGCCGGCACGACGTCGCTCTTGCTGAACGGCTTCACGAGGTACGCCATCGCACCGGCGTCGCGGGCCCGCTCGACGAGGTCGCGCTGCGAGAACGCGGTGAGCATGAGCACGGGGGCGATGGACTCCTCCGCGATCTTCTCGGCCGCGGAGATCCCGTCCAGGACGGGCATCTTCACGTCGAGGATGACGAGGTCCGGGCGGTGCTCACGCGCGAGCTCCACGGCCGTCTGCCCGTCACCGGCCTCGCCGACGACGGCGTAGCCCTCCTCCTCCAGCATCTCTTTGAGATCAAGACGGATGAGCGCCTCGTCCTCGGCGATGACGACGCGGGTCGTCAGCGGCGGAACGTGCGACTGGTCGGCGTCGGGCGTGGGCGTCGACTCGTGCTCGGCGGTCACGGGGGCTCCTCTTTGCGGGGCTCTGCTGCTTGGATGAGCCTACCTAGCAGCGCAGCCGCATGGTCACCCGGTACACTCCGACGTGCAACCCTGCCGGGTTGGTGGAATGGCATACACGGATGTCTCAAACACATCTGCCCGTGAGGGCTTGCGGGTTCGAGTCCCGCACCCGGCACTGTCCGAAAAGCGGACGTTCACCTTCGCGTGAACGTCCGCTTTTTGCTGCACAAGGTCATCATTCGTCACGCACAGTGGCGTCATGGAGTTTCACAGCCTCGAAGTACGCCAAACGGCCCTCTCTCTGCTGCGGGGTGGCACAAGAAATGCAGAGGTGGCTCGCCACCTCAATGTGCCGCTCGGCACCGTCGGCTACTGGAAGCACAAGGACCGGGCGAAGCGCGGCGAGTGCCCCGGTGCACACGACCCGGATTGCCCCCGATGTGACGGTAGCCCGCTCGATGCACAGGCGTACGCCTACTTGCTCGGCCTCTATCTGGGCGATGGCCACATAAGCCATTACTCAGGCCACCGCGTACCCAACCTCATGATCACCTGTGACGACCACTGGCCCGGGCTCATGGACGCCGCCGAGGAGGCCATGCGCCGCGTGTTCCCCTTCAACCAGGTCTGCCGGGTCCGCAGGACCGGCTGCCACAACGTGAAGGTCTATTCGAAGCACCTCACGTGCCTGTTCCCCCAGCACGGGGCAGGCAGGAAGCACGAACGCCGGATAGCCCTGGAGGCCTGGCAGCAGGAGATCGTCGACAACCACCCGTGGGAGTTCATCCGTGGGCTCATCCATTCCGACGGATGCCGGATCACCAACTGGACCACCCGAGTGGTCGCCGGAGTGAAGAAGCGGTACGAGTACCCGCGATACCTGTTCACCAACAAGTCGGACGACATCCGTCGGCTCTGCACGGACACGCTCACGAAGGTCGGGGTCCAATGGACGATCCTGGCCCGGGGCAGCGACCCGTACAACGTGTCCATCGCTCGGAAGGAATCCGTCGCCCTCATGGACGCCCACATCGGGCCCAAGTACTAGCCGCGGCGGCTAAGGGAGCTCGCCGGAGCCGCCCAGGTTGGCGACCATGCGGCGCAGGACGTCGATCGTGGCGGCGCGCAGGCCGCCGATGACGAGGGCGGCGGCTTCGCTGCTTCAGTAGCCGATGGGCTGGGCGGCGAGCTGGCCTTGGGGGTATTCCTTGGTCGTCATGTCTTGACCGTAGGACCTGGAGTTAGGTTGAGGTCAAGGTCGATCGAGAAGGGGACGTGTGATGAGCGAGAAGGCCCGGAAGTTGTTCGACGCGCTGGATCTGAACCATGACGGGGAGCTGACCCGTATGGAGGTGATTTCGGCGTTGCGGTCGAAGGGGCCGACGTTGGCCGCGCAGGGGGATCTGCCGTTCTGGGCGTTGGGGGACGCGGATGTGTCGTCGGCGTTGTTCGATGCGGCTGATGCGAATGGGGATGCGGTGTTGACCTTCGAGGAGTTCGAGGCTGTGGTTGATCGCCGGTTCGGCTGGTAGGCCGCTTCGGTGTCGGCGGGGCGGTGACCGCGTCGGGCGGGTGTTCCCGACGCGGTGCGTCTCGTACGTGGGGGTCAGCGGACGGGGTCGCCGATGTGGTGGATGCGGACGAGGTTGGTGGAGCCGGGGACTCCGGGCGGGGAGCCGGCGGTGATGACGACGGTGTCTCCGGGGGCGCAGCGGCCGATGCGGAGGAGTTCTTCTTCGACCTGGGCGACCATGGCGTCGGTGGAGTCGACGTGGGGGCCGAGGAAGGTTTCGACGCCCCAGGTGAGGTTGAGCTGGGAGCGGGTGGCGGGGTCGGGGGTGAAGGCGAGGAGGGGGATGGGTGAGCGGTAGCGGGAGAGTCGGCGGACGGTGTCGCCGCTCTGGGTGAAGGCGACGAGGAATTTGGCGTCGAGGAAGTCGCCCATTTCGGCGGCGGCTCGGGCGACGGCTCCGCCTTGGGTGCGGGGCTTGTTGCGCTCGGTGAGGGGTGGGAGGCCCTTGGCGAGGATGTCCTCTTCGGCGGCTTCGACGATGCGGGACATGGTGCGGACGGTTTCGATGGGGTATTTGCCGACGCTGGTTTCGCCGGAGAGCATGACGGCGTCGGTGCCGTCGATGACGGCGTTGGCGACGTCGGAGGCTTCTGCGCGGGTGGGCCGGGAGTTGTCGATCATCGAGTCGAGCATTTGGGTGGCGACGATGACGGGTTTGGCGTTGCGCTTGGCGAGTTTGACGGCGCGCTTTTGGACGATCGGGACTTGTTCCAGGGGCATTTCGACGCCGAGGTCGCCGCGGGCGACCATGATTCCGTCGAAGGCGGCGACGATGTCGTCGATGTTTTCGACGGCCTGGGGCTTTTCGATCTTGGCGATGACGGGGAGGCGGCGGCCTTCTTCGTCCATGATGCGGTGGACGTCTTCGATGTCGCGGCCGCTGCGGACGAAGGAGAGGGCGATGACGTCGGCGCCGATGCGCAGGGCCCAGCGGAGGTCTTCGATGTCCTTGTCGGAGAGGGCGGGGACGGAGACGGCTACGCCGGGGAGGTTGAGGCCCTTGTTGTCGGAGACCATGCCGCCTTCGATGACGCGGGTGTGGACGCGGGGGCCGTCCACGGCGGTGACTTCGAGGGTGACGCGGCCGTCGTCGACGAGGATGCGTTCGCCGGTGGTGACGTCGGCGGCGAGTCCTTTGTAGGTGGTGCCGCAGGTGTGGCGGTCGCCTTCGTGGTCTTCGACGGTGATGGTGAAGTCGTCGCCGCGTTCAAGGAGTACGGGTCCTTCGCGGAAGCGGCCGAGGCGGATCTTCGGGCCTTGAAGGTCGGCGAGGATGCCGACGCTGCGGCCGGTCTCGTCCGAGGCCTTGCGTACGCGCTGGTAGCGCTCCTCGTGTTCGGCGTAGGTGCCGTGGCTGAGGTTGAAGCGGGCGATGTCCATTCCGGCTTCGACCAGGGCTTTGATCTGGTCGTATGAGTCGGTTGCGGGGCCCAGGGTACATACGATTTTCGCTCGGCGCATGGGTCGAGCGTATTCCCCTACTTAGGAGTAGGTAATCGCTTCCGGGTGTCCACTCAACAACCTTTGAGCAAAAGGTTGTTGACAACTGTTGAATGTGCATGGGGGTGCTCTGATGAGCACCCCCGGGGCATCGTTTTGTGGGTTTTTCAGAGTTGGGGCGGGGTCATGGTGAAGCGGGCGTTCACCTGGGCGTAGACGGTCTGGCGTTGGGGTTCGAGGTCGAGGGGCGGGGGGCCGGCGTCTTCGGCGGCGCTGAAGGCCATGGTGCGCATTCCGGCTCCGGGGGCGGCGGGGAAGGGGGTGGCGTTTTCGGCGCCGAGGTCGGCGAGTTCGACGAGGGCGGCGAGGTTGGCGCCGAGGGCTTCGGCGTATTCGCGGGCGCGTTGGACGGCTTCGAGTACGGCTTGGCGGCGGGCTTGGCCGTGGGCGGGTGAGGTGGGGCGCAGGGCCCACCAGGGGCCGTCGACTTGGGTGAGTTCGAGGTCGGCGAGGCGGGTGGTGAGTTCGCCGAGGGTGGTGAAGTCGCTGAGTTCGGCGGTGATGTGGACGCGGCCGTGGTAGGCGCGGATGCGTTCGGCTCGGCCGTGGCGGGTGAGTTCGGGGGTGATGGAGAAGGAGCCGGTTTCGAGTTTTTCGACGGGTTCGCCGTAGCTCTTGATGAGGTCGAGGACGGTGTTGTTGCGGCGGGTGAGGTCTTCGAGGGCGGTGCGTCGGTCGGTGCCGCGGGCGCTGACGGTGATTCCGATGCGGGCGATCTCGGGGTCGACTTCGAGGCGTGCTTCGCCGCGGACTGCCACGCGGGGGACTTCGGGGGTTCCGTAGGGCTGGTGCGATGCGTCCTGGGTCATGGATTCACTGTCGCACCGGGGCTTGTCGGGGGGTGGTCATCGGATCGAAACCTGGTGGGGGTTTTGCGGCTTGTTGCTCCTGGGTCAGAATCTACGCGCGTTGTTCAGGCCTCAAAAGGGGAGATGGCATGGCGTTCGACCGCAGGACTTTTCTTGGGACCACTGCTGCGACGGGTGCGGTTGTGGCGTTGACGGGGGCCACGAGCACCCCGGCCGCCGCGGCACCGTCGGCGGGCTCGGCCGGGTCGGCCGGGTCGGCTGGTGGGCGTACGTACTCGTTCACGGTGATGGGTACGACCGACTTGCACGGGAATGTCTTCAACTGGGATTACTTCACGGACAAGGAGTTCGACGACAAGGCGCACAACGATGTGGGTCTGGCGAAGATCTCCACGCTGGTGGAGCAGGTGCGGGCGGAGAAGGGGCGGTGCAACACGCTTCTGATCGACGCGGGTGACACGATCCAGGGCACGCAGTTGTCGTACTACTACGCCAAGGTGGATCCGATCACCGCGCGGCGGGGTCCGGTGCATCCGATGGCGCAGGCGATGAACGCGATCGGGTACGACGCGGCGGCGTTGGGGAACCACGAGTTCAATTACGGCATTCCGGTGCTGCGGAAGTTCGAGGAGCAGTGTGATTTCCCGCTGCTGGGGGCGAACGCGTTGGATGCGAAGACGCTGCGGCCGGCGTTCGCGCCGTACAGCATGCACCGGTTGCGGACTCCGCACGGGCGTGATGTGAAGGTGGCGGTGCTGGGGTTGACGAACCCGGGGATCGCGATCTGGGACAAGGCGAACGTGCAGGGGAAGATGACCTTCCCGGGGCTTGAGGAGCAGGCGGCGAAGTATGTGCCGCGGCTGCGTTCGATGGGTGCGGACGTGGTGATCGTGTCGGCGCATTCGGGGTCGAGCGGGACGTCTTCGTACGGGGACCAGTTGCCGTACATCGAGAACGCGGCGGGTCTGGTGGCGGAGCAGGTGCCGGGGATCGACGCGATCTTGGTGGGGCACGCGCACACGGAGATTCCCGAGTACCGGGTGAAGAACAAGGCGACGGGCAAGGACGTGGTGCTGTCGGAGCCGTTGAAGTGGGGGCAGCGGCTGACGCTGTTCGACTTCGAGCTGTCGTGGTCGCGGGGCCGTTGGTCGGTGGAGAAGGTCGCGGCGAAGGTGTTGAACTCGAACACGGTCGCCGAGGACCCGAAGATCGTCGGGCTGCTGGAGGACGAGCACCGCAAGGTCGTGGCGTACGTGAACCAGGTGATCGGTACGTCGACGCAGGCGATGTCCTCGGCGGAGGGGCCGGTGAAGGACGTGCCGATCATCGATCTGATCAACCACGTGCAGGCGGAGACGGTGAAGGCGGCGCTGGCCGGTACGGAGTGGGCGGCGCTGCCGGTGCTGTCGCAGGCCTCGTGTTTCTCGCGGACGGCGGCGATACCGGCCGGGCAGGTGACGATCAGGGACGCGGCGGGTCTGTACCCGTTCGAGAACACGCTGGAGGCCCGGCTGCTGACGGGTGCGCAGCTGAAGGACTACCTGGAGTATTCGGTGAAGTACTTCGTGCGGACGGCGCCGGGTGAGGTGGTGGATCCGGCGAAGCTGACGAACGCGGACGGTACGCCGGACTACAACTATGACGCGGTGTACGGGCTGTCGTACGACATCGACATCGCGCAGCCGGTGGGTTCGCGGATCGCGGGGTTGTCCTTCCAGGGCAAGCCGTTGGATCCGGCGGCGCGGTTCGTGTTGGCGGTGAACAACTACCGGGCTTCGGGTGGTGGGAACTTCCCGCACGTGCCGGGTGCCAAGCAGCTGTGGGCGAACTCGGACGAGATCCGCAACACGATCATCACGTGGGTGAAGGCGAAGGGGGCGGTGGACCCGGCGCAGTTCGCGTCCGTGGACTGGCGGCTGACGCGGGCCGGTACGCCCGTGTTCTAGGCGTGGGTCGTGGGTGTGCGGGGTCGGGGTTCGCGGGTGGCGGGTCCCGGCCCCGTTCGGGTTTCAGGGGGTGGTGCGGACGAGGTGGGTGGGGACGGCGGCGTCGGTCAGGGGTGTTCGACGAGGGGCAGCAGGTCGACGGTGGGTCGTGGCCGGGTGTGTTCGCGTTGTTCGAGGCCGAAGGTGGTGAAGGCGGTGCGGGTGGGCTGGGGGTAGGGCTCTTTGCCGGTGAGGGTGTTGAGGATGGCGGCGCTGCGCCAGGCGGCGAGGCCGAGGTCGGGGGCGCCGACGCCGTGGGTGTGGCGTTCGCCGTTCTGGACGAAGATGCTGCCGGTGACGCTGGGGTCGAGGATCATCCGGTGGCGGTCGTCGATGCGGGGGCGGCCGGAGGAGTCCTTGCGCAGGTAGGGGTCGAGGCCTGCGAGGAGCCGGGTGAGGGGGCGTTCCTGGTAGCCGGTGGCGAGGACGACGGCGTCGGTGGTGAGGCGGGAGCGGGTGCCTTGTTCGATGTGTTCGAGGTGGAGTTCGACTTTGGTGGTGGCGACGCGGCCGGCGGTGCGGACGCTGACGCCGGGGGTGAGGACGGCGTCGGGCCAGCCTCCGTGGAGGGTGCGGCGGTAGAGCTCGTCGTGGATGGCGGCGATGGTGTCGGTGTCGATGCCCTTGTGGAGTTGCCATTGGGCGGGGACGAGTCGGTCGCGTACGGGTTCGGGGAGGGCGTGGAAGTAGCGGGTGTAGTCGGGGGTGAAGTGTTCGAGGCCGAGCTTGGAGTACTCCATGGGGGCGAAGGAGGGGGTGCGGGCGAGCCAGGTGAGGCGTTCGCGGCCGGTGGGGCGGGCGCGGAGGAGGTCGAGGAAGACTTCGGCGCCGGACTGGCCTGATCCGATGATGGTGACGTGGTCGGCGCCGAGGATGCGTTGGCGGTTGTCGAGGTAGTCGGCGCTGTGGATGACGGGGACGGTGGGGGCTTCGGCGAGGGGGCGCAGGGGTTCGGGGACGTAGGGGGCGGTGCCGATGCCGAGGGCGAGGTTGCGGGTGTGGGTGCGGCCGAGGGCTTCGGCTTCGCCGTCGGCGTCGAGTTGGGTGAAGTCGACTTCGAAGAGGTCGCGTTCGGGGTTCCAGCGGACGGCGTCGACTTGGTGGCCGAAGTGGAGTCCGGGGATGCGGCCGGCGACCCAGCGGCAGTAGGCGTCGTATTCGGCGCGTTGGATGTGGAACCGCTCGGCGAAGTAGAAGGGGAAGAGTCGTTCCTTGTGCTTGAGGTAGCTGAGGAAGCTCCAGGGGCTGCTGGGGTCGGCGAGGGTGACGAGATCGGCGAGGAAGGGGACTTGGAGGGTGGCTCCGTCGATGAGGAGTCCGGGGTGCCAGCGGAAGTCGCGGCGTTGGTCGTAGAAGGCGGTGGCGAGTTCGCCGGCTCCTTGGCGGGGGAGGCCGTGGGCGAGGGCGGCGAGGGAGAGGTTGAAGGGTCCGATGCCGATTCCGACGAGGTCGTGGGGTGCATCGAGCTGAGCGGTCATCGGCGGGTGCTGCCTTCCAGGAGGGTGATGAGGGTGTCCAGGTCCCTCGCCGTGGTGTGGGGGTTGAGCAGGGTCGCTTTGAGCCAGAGGCGGCCGTCGGCGTGGGTGCGGCCGAGGACGGCGCGGCCTTCGTGGAGGAGGGTGCGGCGCAGGGTGGCGAGGCCCTCGTCGGTGGCGTGGGTGGGCCGGAAGAGGACGGTGCTGATGGTGGGTGGTGCGTGGAGTTCGAAGCCGGGGTGGGCGTCGATGCGCTCGGCGAGCTGGTGGGCGAGTTCGCAGGTGCGGTCGATGAGGTGGACGAGGCCGTCGCGACCGAGTGCGCGCAGGGTGGTGGCGATCTTGAGGGCGTCGGGGCGGCGGGTGGTGCGCAGGGAGCGGCCGAGGAGGTCGGGTAGGCCGGCTTCGGTGTCGTCGGTGGCGTTGAGGTAGTCGGCCTGGTGGGCGAGGGGGGCGAGCAGGGTGGTGTCGGGGACGACGAGGAGTCCTGCGGCGACGGGCTGCCAGCCGAGTTTGTGGAGGTCGACGGTGAGGGAGTGCGCGCGGCCGAGTCCGGCGAGTTTGTCGCGGTGGCGGGGGCTGAGGGCGAGGGGTCCCCCGTAGGCGGCGTCGATGTGGAGGTCGGCGCCGTAGCGGTCGCAGAGGTCGGCGATGCGTGGGAGGGGGTCGATGAGTCCTGCGTCGGTGGTGCCGGCGGTGGCGGTGACGAGGGTGGGGCCGGGGGTGGCGGCGAGGGCCTCGGCGAGGTGGGCGGGGTCGAGGGTGCCGGTGGGGGTGGGCAGGGCGATGGCGGGTGGGAGTCCGAGGAGCCAGGCGGCGCGGGGGACGGAGTGGTGGGCGTTCGCGCCGTGCAGGACGGTGAGGGAGGGGCCGTGGCGTTCGCGGGCGAGGAGGAGCGCGAGTTGGTTGGCTTCCGTGCCGCCGGTGGTGACGAGGGCGTCGGCGTGGGGGGTGTCGTAGAACTCGGCGGCGAGTGCGCGGGTGAGGAGCGCTTCGATCGCGGAGGCGGCGGGGGCCTGGTCCCAGGAGTCGAGGGAGGGGTTGAGGGCGGCCGCGGCGAGGTCGGCGGCGGTCGCGACGGCGAGGGGCGGGCAGTGCAGGTGGGCGGCGCAGAGGGGGTCGGCGGGGTCGGCGGCGCCGGCGGCGAGGGTGTGGACGAGGTTGCGGAGTGCTTCGTGCGGGCCGGTGCCGTGGTCGGGCAGTACGTCGCCGAGTGCGGCCGTGACGTGGGCGGTGACGGTGTCGGGGCCGCCGGCGGGGAGGGGGCCGCCGCGTTCTTTCGCTCCGCTGTGGAGGGCGGTGAGGACGGTGTCGAGGAGAGGGCGTAGGGCCTCGGCACCGGTGGCTCCGCCGGCGAGCGGTGGTGTTCCGGTTCGTCTGGGTCCGGGCGGCGCGGTCATGTCGGTGTCCTCACGGGAACGGTGGGCGGCGGCGGGGGCCGGCCCTTCGTGGGGGCACCTTGGCGGGGGCGGAGCTGCGGTGGCAGGCGGTGCCCGACGGGTACAACGATCAGACCCGAATGGGGTAACCGCCGGGGTTTTTCCGGATTTTGTTTTCGGGTGGTTGCCGCGCCTGGGCGGGGCCGCGTGGTCGTGGGGGCGGGGTGGGTGGGCCGCTGCGCGGGGCCTCTCCCCCACCCCGCCCCTTCCCGAAACCGGGGCTCCGCCCCGGGCCCCGCTCCTCAAACGCCGGAGGGGCTGGGTGGGGCGAGGCTGGGTGGGTGCGGGCCCGAGGGGGTGGGCTGAGGGTCAGGTGCCGCGGACTCGGAGGGCTCGGGCCAGGTCGTCCAGTTGGTCGATCAGTTTGCGGCGGAGGAGGGGGAGGATGTCCGGGTTTTCGAGGCAGGTGTGGCCGGACTGGAGGTTGGACTCGTCGATGGCGTAGACGGGGAAGGCCCAGCGGCCGGCGGCTTCGGCGATGGCGGGGCCTCGGCGGGCGCCGAGGGCCACGGCGTCGGGGTAGTAGCGGGGTACGTATTCCCGTACGAGGTCGGTCTGTTCGGGCTGCCAGAAGCCTTGGGCGGTGGCGCTGAAGAGGTAGTTGGACAGGGTGTCGTCGTGGAAGAGGCGGTCCCAGGCGGCGGCCTTGGCCTCGGGGGTGGGCAGGGCGGCGCGGCAGCGGGCGGCGCCTTCCTGGCCGGTGGCGCTGGGGTCGGCGGCGAGCGCGGTGTCGATGGCGGTTTCGTCGACGGCGCCGAGTACGGAGAGCCGGGCGAGGATGCGCCAGCGCAGTTCGGGGTCGAGTTCGGGGCCGCCGGGGACGGAGTCGTCGGCGAGCCAGCCGGCGATGGTGTCGGGCTGGGTGGCGCTGTCGACGAGGGTGCGTACGGCGGTCAGCCGCAGGCCCGGTGCCGAGCCGTCCTCGGTGCGGCGCAGCAGGTCGCGGGCGATGCTCGTGAGGGTGGTGAGGGCTGCGGTGCGCTGTTCGGGGGCGAGGTAGCGGACGGCGATCTGGGTGCGGGCGAAGGTGATGACGCCCTGGACGATCGCGAGGTCGTGTTCCTCGGGCAGGTGTGCCTCGGCGGTGGTGAGGTAGTCCTGCGGGTCGAGTTCGCCGTCGCGGACCATGTCGCGCAGGGAGTTCCAGACGACGGCGCGGGTGAGCGGGTCGGGGATGTGGGAGAGGCCGCGCAGGACGGTTTCGACGGAGGTTTCGTCGAGGCGGACCTTGGCGTAGGTGAGGTCGGTGTCGTTGAGGACGAGGAGTGCGGGGCGCGGGCCGCTGACGGAGAGGACCTCGTCGGAGGGGATGTCGAGGTGGAGGAGTTCGGTGCGTTCCAGCATGCGGCCGTCGGCGGGATCGCGGTCGTAGACGCCGACGGCGATGTGGTGGGGGCGGGTGCCGTGGCGGTCGATGGTGAGGGTCCAGCCGGTGGGGGCGCCGGACGTGGTGCGGGGGTCTTCCTCGATCTGGGGGGTGAGGGTGTCGATGCCGGTGGTGCGCAGCCAGATCTCGGCCCAGGCGTGGACGTCGCGTTCGGTGTGGGCGGCGAGGGAGTCGACGAAGTCGGCGAGGGAGGCGTTGGCGAACTTGTGGCGGGCGAAGTGGGTGTTGATGCCGGCGAGGAAGTCCTTCTCGCCGAGCCAGGCGACGAGTTGGCGTAGCGCGGAGGCGCCCTTGGCGTAGGAGATGCCGTCGAAGTTGAGGAGGGCGGAGGCGGTGTCGGGGACGTCGTCGGGGTCGGGGGCGACGGGGTGGGTGGAGGGGCGCTGGTCTGCGTCGTAGCCCCAGGATTTGCGGGTGACGCCGAAGTCGGTCCAGGTGTCGGTGAAGCGGGTGGCTTCGGTGAGGGTCTGGTAGCCCATGTATTCGGCGAAGGACTCGTTGAGCCAGATGTCGTCGAACCAGGCGAGGGTGACGAGGTCGCCGAACCACATGTGGGCCATTTCGTGGGCGATGACCATGGCGCGGGTCTGGCGTTCGGTGTCGGTGACGGCGGAGCGGTAGATGAATTCGTCGCGGAAGGTGACGAGTCCGGGGTTCTCCATGGCTCCGGCGTTGAACTCGGGTACGAAGGCCTGGTCGTAGGAGTCGAAGGGGTAGGGCTCGGTGAACTTCTCCTGGTAGCGGTCGAAGCAGTCCTTGGTGATGGACAGGATCTCTTCGGCGTCGGTGTCCATGTGGGGGGCGAGGGACTGGCGGCAGTGGATGCCGAAGGGCAGGCCCGCGTGCTGGGTGTGGACGCTGTGCCAGGGACCGGCGGCGACCGCGGCGAGGTAGGTGGAGATGAGGGGGGTGGGGGCGGAGTGCCAGATGCCGGCCGCGGGTCGCTCCGCGCCGCCGTCGCCGCCGTCGCCGTGGGCGGCGCGTTCGCCGGTGCGGGTGGTGATTCCGTTGGCGAGGACCGTCCAGTGCTCCGGGGCGGTGACGGTGAACTCGAAGACGGCCTTGAGGTCGGGCTGGTCGAAAGCCGCGAAGACGCGCTGGACGTCGTCCATGAACATCTGGCTGTAGACGTACGTCTCTCCGTCGGCGGGGTCCGTGAAGCGGTGGAGGCCTTCGCCGGTGCGGGAGTAGCGCATGCGGGTGTCGATGCGCAGTTCGTGGGTGCCTTCGGTGAGGCCGGTGAGGGGGAGGCGGTTGTCCTGGAGGGCGGTGACGGGGAGGGGTTCGCCGTCCAGGAGGGCCGATTTCAGGTGTTCGGGCTTGAGCTCGACGAAGGTGTCGCCCGCGGCGCGTGCGGTGAAGCGGATGTCGACGCTGGAGTCGAAGGTTTCGTCGCCGACGGTGAGGTCGAGGGTGACGGCGTAGTGGTGGACGTCGAGGAGCTGGGCTCGGAGTTGCGCTTCGCTGCGCGTCAGTGCGGACATGGGGCCCATGCTGCCGCAGTGGGCAGTCGGACCCCAGTCACCCGCTCGGACGGCGTCTTGCGGCGGCTGCTTGTCGTCTACTTGTCGTCTTCGCCCGCGGCGATGGTCTCGTGGTGGCGGATGACCTCGGCGATGATGAAGTTGAGGAGCTTCTCGGCGAAGGCCGGGTCGAGTTTGGCGTTCTCGGCGAGCTGGCGCAGCCGGGCGATCTGGGCGGCTTCGCGGCCCGGGTCGGCGGGGGGCAGCTGGTGGCGTGCCTTGAGGTGGCCGACCTGCTGGGTGCACTTGAAGCGCTCGGCGAGCATGTGGACCACGGCCGCGTCGATGTTGTCGATGCTGTCGCGCAGGCGGGCGAGTTCGGCGGCGACGCTTTCGTCGATCCCGTTGTCGAAGTCGCTGTCGCTGTCGATGTTGTTCATGGTTCCTGAGAATACGTGGCGGGGGCGATCAAGGCCCGGGGCAGCCGGTTGGTGAGACGGGTCCGTGATCAAAGCGGACAGAGGGGTCACAGGGGCTGCGGAGGTCACAGTGACCGCGGAGGTCACAGGGGCAGGAGCGCGGTGACGAGCCAGCCGCCTTCGGGGTTGGGGCCGGCGGTGAGGGTGCCGCCGAGAGCTTCGGCGCGTTCGGCCATGCCGGCGAGTCCGTAGCCTCCGCCGCGGGCGTTCTCGGAGAGTGTGGCGGGGCGGCCGCCGTCGTCGGCGACCCGGACTTCCAGGCCGGTGGGGACGGTGCGCAGGCCGACTCGGACGGCGGTGGCGGTGGCGGCGTGCTTGCCGATGTTGGTGAGGGCTTCGAGGACGATGCGGTGGGCGGTGGCGGCGACGTGGCCGGGGAGGCGGTTCTCCAGGCCTTTCTCGATGTAGAGGACCACGGGTGGGCCGGTGGTCGAGAAGCGTTCGGCGAGTTCGCGGATGTCGGCGAGGCCGGCGACGGGTGCGGTGGCGGCGGTGGCGGTGGTGGATCCGTCGTTTTCCCGGAGGACCTTGACGAGGCGGCGCATGGAGCCGAGGGCTTCGTCGCCGGCGGTCTCGATGCGGCCGAGGATCTCGGCGGCGTGTTCGGCGTTGACCTTGGTGAAGCGGGCGGCGCGGGCCTCGACGACGATGCCGGTGACGTGGTGGGCGACGAGGTCGTGGAGCTCGCGGGCGAGCTCCAGGCGTTCGGCGGTGCGGACGGCGTGCAGGTCGCGTACGCGCTGGACGGACTGCAGGCGCAGCAGCAGCGAGTAGGTGCTGATGACGACGGTGAGGACGGAGAAGAGGAGGGTGAAGCGGCCGGGGTCGGTGTCGCGGACGGGTACGGCCATGCAGCCGAGGCCGAGGAGGGGGCCGAGGACCGCGGCGGTGCGGGCGGGGGCGCGGAGCAGGACCTGGGAGAGGAGGACGAGGAGGGCGAGGGCCTCGCCGCCGCCCCAGACGACGATGGGGTGGTTGCCGAAGATCAGGGCGAGGGTGGCGGCCCAGGTGACGGCGGCGGCGAACCAGGCGCGGGTGAGGAGGGGGATGGCGGGCCAGGGCGCGGCGCTGAGGCAGACGAGGATGCCGGACACCCAGACGGTGGCGTGCGGGAGGCTGGGCCGGCGGGCGAGGACCACGCCCTCGAAGGTGACGAGGGCGAGGAGGACGAGGGGGAGGGTGAGGCGGATCAGGTCGGCGGTGTGGGGGTGCCTGCGGGTCCAGCGGCGCAGGGGGCTCATTCGGGCCGCCTTCCGTGCCGGGCGCGGGCGGGGGCGGTACGGGGGCCTGTGCGGGCGGGGGCGTGCGGGTACGGGGCGGCTGCGCCGCGGGCTCCTGGGGCTCCGCGGTGTGCCCCGGCGGGAGTACGGGCACCTGCGCGGGTGGACGCGTGCGGGTACGGGGCGGCTGCGCCGCGGGCTCCTGGGGCTCCGCCCCAGACCCCGCGCCTCAAACGCCGGCGGGGCTGGATGTGGTCGGCGCCGCCTGCCCTGTGCGGCTC
>NZ_JBHWJY010000063.1:0-51387 GCF_042731135.1 Streptomyces sp. NPDC059874 | reverse complement strand
GCAGGACGAGCGCGCAACCATGGCTCAGCAGCCGGGATGACCCTCAGTGCGCGAGGACGAGGAGACGCCCCGGAGGGACACCGCGGACCAACCCGGACAATCAAGACCCGCCCGGGGGGACATACCCAGCCCCGCCGGCGATTGAGGCGCGGGGTGGACCCGAGGGTCGAGATCCCGCCCGGGGACACCACCCCAGCCTCGCCGGCGTTTGAGGCGCGGGGTGTGGGGCGGAGCCCCACCAGCCGGGCCGAGACCCCGCCCGGGGGGCCATCCCGGCCTCGCCGGCGATTGAGGCGCGGCGGCCGAGACCCCGGAGCGGCGGCGCACCGGACCCCTAGTGGGGAAGCGTGGCCGGGGAGCCGCCGTTCGCCTCGTAGCCCGCCACCGCCAGCGCCCGGAACACCGCGTAGTGCTCCGCCGGGTCCGGCGAGGCCGACCACGGGAGGGCGCCCACGTAGCCGTCCACGTGCCGGACCTGCTCCATCGCCTCCGCCCAGCGCTTCATGTTCACCAGGAACGACAGCAGCAGGTGCCGTACGTGCGCGAGCATCGGGTCGTCCGGCCGCGCCGTGTGCACCGCGTACAGCGCGCCCTCCACCGCCCGCGTCACCACCGCGCTCTGGTAGAAGCTGCCGGTCAGGACCACGTCCGGCAGGTTCTCGTACACCGAGAACAGCGGCAGCGCCGCCAGCAGCGAGCCCTGCGGGGCGCGCGCCGCGGCAGCGTGCGCGAAGGCGTCCGCCTTCTCCCGCGAGCCGTGCCACTTCTCGCACCAGTAGTGCAGGGCCGCCAGATGCGCGCCCATGTGCGCCGGAGCCCGGTCGATGACCTTCGCCCAGAGCACGTCGAACTCCGCTTCCGAGTACGCCAGACCGCGCGCGATCGCCAGCTCCGTGATGTACGGGACCGGGTCCCCCGGCGCGAGCAGCGAGGCCTTGCGGCACGCCTCGCGGGCCTCCTCCAGGATGATCCGGTGATCGGTGGTACCGACCCCGCCCGAGGCCCGCCACGCCTGCTGCACCAGCAGCTCCGCGTGCACCTGCGCGCCGCCCGCGTCCTTCTCCGCCTCCAGCCGCCACGCCTTCAGCCACTGCGCGCCCACACCCGGCTGCTGTACGAGCTCCAGCGCCGCGGACCCGCCGAAGGCCTGAACGCGCTGCCAGCGCTGCTCGCCCTCGGCCGGGGTCCCGGCGAGCAGCTGGGACGCCGCCTGCCACTGGCCGGTGCGCTGCACGTTGTCGAGGGCGTCCATCAGGTCCTGGTCGGGCCCGGGGATCCGGATGTCCAGGTCCTCCTGCCGGTCGAACCCGTAGTCGGCCGGGTCGGCCGCGTCAGGGCTGCTCGGCGAGACCAGGCGCAGACCACCGCCGCGCTTGCGCCGTACGAACACGGCGACGATGACCGCGATCCAGGCGATCGAGAACAGCAACCACACAATCTCCATGGCTCAAGCGAACCAGACCGAGGGGGCCGCAGGCCAATAGGGGGGCCGACCCCAGGCGGGGCATAGCATCGGACCATGAGCGACGACAGCCACGAGCACCAGAGCTTCGAGACCCGCGCGATCCACGCGGGCAACACGGCGGACCCGCTGACCGGCGCGGTCGTACCCCCGATCTACCAGGTCTCCACGTACAAGCAGGACGGCGTCGGCGGGCTGCGCGGCGGCTACGAGTACAGCCGCAGCGCCAACCCGACCCGCACCGCGCTGGAGGAGAACCTCGCGGCACTGGAGGGAGGCCGGCGCGGGCTGGCCTTCGCGTCCGGGCTCGCCGCCGAGGACTGCCTGCTGCGCACACTGCTCTCCCCGGGCGACCACGTGGTCATCCCGAACGACGCGTACGGCGGCACCTTCCGCCTCTTCGCGAAGGTCGTCTCCCGTTGGGGCGTGGAGTGGTCGGTGGCCGACACCTCCGACGCGGACTCTGTGCGGGCCGCCCTCACCCCGAAGACCAAGGTCATCTGGGTCGAGACCCCCTCCAACCCGCTGCTCGGCATCACCGACATCGCCGTCGTCGCCGACATCGCGCGGACGGCCGGCGCCAAGCTGGTCGTTGACAACACCTTCGCGTCGCCCTACCTCCAGCAGCCGCTGTCGCTGGGTGCGGACGTTGTCGTGCACTCGCTGACGAAGTACATGGGCGGGCACTCGGACGTGGTCGGCGGCGCGCTGGTGACCGCGGACGCGGCGCTGGGCGAGGAACTCGCCTACCACCAGAACGCGATGGGCGCCGTGGCCGGGCCCTTCGACTCGTGGATCGTGCTGCGCGGCATCAAGACGCTGGCCGTGCGCATGGACCGGCACGCGGAGAACGCGGCGAAGGTCGTCGATCTGCTGACCCGGCACCCGAAGGTGCACAAGGTCCTCTACCCGGGCCTGCCGGACCACGCGGGGCACGAGGTGGCGGCCAAGCAGATGCGCAACTTCGGCGGCATGGTGTCCTTCTGCGTCCTCGGCGGCGAGGAGGCGGCGGTCGAGGTCTGCAACCGGGCGAAGCTGTTCACGCTCGGGGAGTCGCTGGGCGGCGTCGAGTCGCTGATCGAGCACCCGGGGCGGATGACGCACGCGTCGGTGGCCGGCTCGGCGCTCGAGGTCCCGGCGGACCTGGTGCGCCTGTCGGTGGGCATCGAGAACGCGGACGACCTCCTGGCGGACCTGACCCAGGCGCTGGGCTAGGCACCTGGTTGGGCGTCGGGCGGCGGTAGACCGCCCCTGAGTGACGAGGCCGCAGCTCCCCGGGCTGCGGCCTCGTCGTGTGTCGTCCGCGGCCTCGACGCTGAAGATCCGGATTCCGCCCTCAAAGCCGGTGTTCATATGTCAATCTCACTTCGCTCGTAAACCCTTCATGAGATTGGCCGCACCCATGCCGAAGAAGCACGCCGTACGCCTGCTCACCGCCGTGATCATCGCCGGATCAGGTCTCACCGCCTGCTCGCAGACGAATTCCGACACCCCGGAAGCCAAGCCGAGTTCGCCGGCAGCCGCGGCGAGCACCCCCGCGGCCGGCGCCCAGCCCACCCCCAGCGCCACGCCGAGCGTCGTGGTCAACGGCAAGCAGAAGCCGGCCGACCTTCCCGCCGGCCTCCCCCTGCCCCAGGGTGAGCTGACCTCGGTCACCGGCACCACCGGCACCTACGTACTCACCTACACCACCTCCGACGCGACCTCCGCGCTCGCGGCCTACGCCACCGCCCTCGAATCCGCCGGATACGAGCTGGACCGTTCCCCGTCGGTCGTCCACGCCGTCAAGGCGAACGTCAACGTGATGGTGACCAAGACCCCGGCCGCGCTGCAGGTCGCGCTCGTCGCGGAGTAGTCGCACCCCCCGGGGCTACCAGCCCTCCAGGGGTGGGGAGATGCCGCTCGGTGGGGTGGCCCAGGGGCGGGTCAGGGTCGCCCAGACCGTGAAGGCGACCGCCGCCGCGAAGAGAACGGCCCAGCCGAACCGGCGGAGCGCGCGCCGCCGGCGCAGCAGGCGGTCGCCGCGGGCCGCCGCGCCCGCGGCCAGGCCCGGTGGGACCACCGGGTACGGGCCCTCCAGCAGGCGCCGCACCTGGGCTTCCTTCCGGTCCGGGAGCCCGCTCACCGCAGCTCCGCCACGGCCCGGTTGCACAGCACCCGGACCCGTTCGGGCGGCAGGCCCAGCTGAGCCGCCGTGACCTCCTCCGCGACCCCTTCGTAGATCCGCAGGACGAGTACGAGCCGCTCCAGCGGGCTCAGCCGGGCCAGCACCCCGGTGCCCCGGTGGTGGCGCCGGCCGGTACGGGCGAACGCCGCGCACAGTTCCTGGCGGGTGAAGTCGTACGGGTCGTCCCCGCGCACGCGCTGCCAGTTCGCGTACGTCCGGGCCAGCGCCCCCGCCAGCAGCCGCCGGGCCGCCTCCGGTTCGCCGGTCAGCAGGATCGCGACGTGCAGGAGCCGCCCCGCCGCGCCCGCGACGAAGCCCTCGAACTCCATGTAGGGGCCCGTCCGTTGGTCCACCGCCCGCATGGTTCACATAGTGCGGGCAGCGGGACCGTCCCGGTCAAGGGTTCTGACGCCGCCGGATCACGCGCCGGATCACGCGCCGTTTCAAGAGGCCGGGCCGGCGTCGGCCACGGCCGCCATCAGCTCGGACAGCGACAGGTTGAAGCGCGTCAGCAGCGCCGTGAAGGATTCGCGCTCCTCCTCGCTCCACCCCTCCGTCACCCGCGCCATCAGCTCGCGTCGCGAGGAACGGACCTCCTCCAGCCGGGTCAACCCCCGCGGGGACAGCGCGAGGACCACGGCCCGCCCGTCCTCGGGGTGCGAAGTCCGCTTGACCAGGCCGCTGTCGACGAGCGGCGCGACCTGCCGGGTGACCGTGGAGGAGTCGATGCCCATGCCGCCGGCGAGCGCCTTGACACCCATCGGGCCCTCCAGGTCGAGCCGGTTGAGCAGCAGGTACGCGGCCCGGTCCATGGAGTTGCGGGCCTGGCCGACGCCGCCCAAGCGGGTCTGCTCGGCGCGGCGCGCGAAGACGGCGACCTGGTGCTGGAGCGCGTCGAGGAGACCCGCTCCGACGGGCGCGTCGGGCGCCGCGGGCAGGTCGGAATTGGCCGGGGAGGAAGGCATGGCCGTGGGCTCTCTTCGCGTGGGTCCGACAAGGATGGGGGACAGAGTACGCGGCCGTGCGGCGGCTCGTACGCCCTGTTTGACAACTGGTACGGCGGGTGGGGAGCGAGGTCGAGGGCCCGCCCGGGTTGGCCGGATTTCGCCCTGCCGGGCTCTGCCCGGGCCCGGCTGTTTCAGCCCTCGCCGGCGTTTGAGGCGTGGGGTCCCCCCGGACGGGGGGAGGGTCCGGGGCGGGAGCCCCGGGGAACCCCGGCTCCGCCCGGACCCGCGCCTCACATGCCGGCGAGGCTGGATGGGCCCGGCCCTGTCGCGCGCCGCGCCGCGGACCGGCGAGACTGGCGGCATGAACTACCGAGTGCCCCAGCCCGTTCCTCAGGTCATCCTCGACGACATCCGCGGAGCCCAGAAGATGCTGTCGGGCGTCTCCCGGGTCACCCCGATGGAGGGCAGCCGGTACCTCTCGTCCCTCACGTTGTCCCCGGTCCACCTCAAGTGCGAGAACCTCCAGCGCACCGGCTCCTTCAAGCTGCGCGGCGCGTACGTGCGCATCGCGGGCCTGCGCCCCGAGCAGCGGGCCGCCGGTGTGGTGGCGGCCAGCGCGGGCAACCACGCGCAGGGCGTGGCGCTGGCCTCCTCCCTGCTGGGGGTGCGTTCCACGGTGTTCATGCCGGTCGGGGCGCCGCTGCCGAAGGTGGCGGCGACCCAGGAGTACGGCGCCGAGGTGCGCATGCACGGGCAGGTCGTCGACGAGACCCTCGCGGCCGCCCAGGACTACGCGGACCGCACGGGGGCGGTGTTCATCCACCCCTTCGACCACCGCGACATCATCGCGGGCCAGGGCACGGTGGGCCTGGAGATCCTGGAGCAGTGCCCCGAGGTGCGGACCATCCTCGTCGGCATCGGCGGCGGCGGCCTCGCGGCGGGCGTCGCGGTGGCGGTGAAGGCGCTGCGGCCCGACGTGAAGGTCATCGGCGTGCAGGCGGCGGGCGCGGCCGCGTACCCGCCCTCGCTGCTGGTCGGGCACCCGGTGTCCATCGACAACCCGACGACGATGGCGGACGGCATCAGGGTGGGCCGCCCCGGTGACGTCCCGTTCAAAATCATTGGCGAGCTGCTCGACGACGTGCGTACGGTCTCGGAGGACGCGCTCTCCAGCGCCCTGCTGCTCTGCCTGGAGCGGGCGAAGCTGGTGGTCGAGCCGGCCGGGTGCAGCCCGGTGGCCGCGCTGCTGAGCGAGCCCGAACTGTACGACGGCGGGCCGGTGGTGGCCGTCCTGTCCGGCGGGAACGTCGACCCGCTGCTGCTCCAGCGGATCCTGCGGCACGGTATGGCCGCGGCGGGCCGGTACCTGTCGCTGCGGCTGCGCGTGGCCGACCGGCCGGGGGCCCTGGCCGGTCTCCTGGGGGTGTTGTCAGTGGTGGATGCGAACGTGTTGGACGTGAGCCACGTGCGGACCGACCCGCGGTTGGGGCTCACGGAGGTGGAGGTGGAGCTGCACCTGGAGACGAAGGGCCCGGAGCACTGCGCGGAGGTCGCGCGCTCGCTGCACAGCGCCGGATACAAGGTGATGAGTTAGCCGGCGGTACGCGACATAACGCGATAGCGTGCGCCCGGGTGAGCGGGGGATCCCCCGTTCGGCCGGGCGATGGATACCCGGCGCCCATATGATCTGCCTAGGAATGCACCGAATAGACCGAATGCACCGATTCTGCTGGCCCGATTCGCACTGGGAGAATCCGTATGCCAGGCGCCATTTACGCCGAAGGTCTGGTCAAGACCTTCGGTGATGTACGGGCTCTGGACGGCGTGGACCTCGATGTTCCCGAAGGCACCGTCCTGGGTCTGCTCGGCCCGAACGGCGCGGGCAAGACCACGACCGTACGCGTCCTGACCACCCTCCTCCGGCCCGACAGCGGCAACGCCGTCGTCGCCGGGATCGACGTACTCAAACACCCCAACGAGGTCCGCCGGGCCATCGGCCTCTCCGGCCAGTTCGCCGCCGTCGACGAATACCTCACCGGCCGCGAGAACCTCCAAATGGTCGGCCGGCTCTACCAGATGAAGGCCAAGGCGGCGAAGGCCCGGGCCGACGAGCTGCTCGAACGCTTCAGCCTCGCCGACGCGGCCGACCGCACCGCCAAGACCTACTCGGGCGGCATGCGCAGGCGCCTCGACCTCGCCGCCGCCCTCGTTGTCAGTCCGCCCGTGATGTTCATGGACGAGCCGACCACCGGCCTCGACCCCCGCAACCGCCAGCGGCTGTGGGCGATCATCAAGGAACTGGTCGCGGGCGGCACCACCCTGCTGCTCACCACCCAGTACCTGGAGGAGGCCGACCACCTCGCGCACGACATCTGCGTGGTCGACCACGGCAAGGTCATCGCCCGCGGCACTTCCGACCAGCTCAAGGCCCGCACCGGCGGCGAGCGCGTGGAGGTCGTCGTCCACGAACGCGAGCACATCACCACCGCCCGCGAGGTCCTCGCCGGCTTCGGCAAGGGCGAGACCACGGTCGAGGAGCACACCCGCAAGCTGACCGTGCCGGTCTCCGGCGGCGCCAAGCTGCTCGCCGAGGTCATCCGCGAACTGGACGGCCGGGGCATCGAGATCGACGACATCGGCCTGCGCCGCCCCACCCTCGACGACGTGTTCATATCCCTGACCGGCCACGCCGCCGAACGCGAAGCGGACGAGAACGACGAGAACGGCGAGAACGGCGACGGGCACGAGAGCGGCGACGGCCCCGCGGCCGCGGCCAAGGGCCGCAAGGCGGCGGCGCGGAAGGAGACGGCCAAGTGACCATCACCTCCCCGAACCCGAACCCGAACCCGAACCCGGAGCTGACCGCACCGCGCCCGCGCGGCGGCATCGTCCAGGGCGTCAACGACTCCCTGGTCATCGCCAAGCGGAACCTGATCCGGATGTCCCGGATCCCCGAGATGATCATCTTCGGCGTGATCCAGCCGGTCATGTTCGTCGTGCTCTTCAGCTACGTCTTCGGCGGCTCGATCGCCGTCGGCGGCAGCACCTCGCCCGAGGCCTACCGCGAGTTCCTGATGGCCGGCATCTTCGCCCAGACCGTCACCTTCGCCACGGCCGGCGCCGGCGCGGGCATCGCGGACGACATGCACAAGGGCCTCATCGACCGCTTCCGCTCCCTGCCCATGGCCCGCGGCGCGGTCCTGACCGGCCGCACCCTCGCCGACCTCGTCCAGACCACGCTCACCCTGGTCGTCCTGGCCGTGGTCGCGCTGATCGTCGGCTGGCGCACCCACACCAACATCGGCGAGGTCCTCGCGGGCTTCGCCCTGCTGCTCCTGCTCGGCTACGCCTTCTCCTGGATCGGCGCGCTGATCGGCCTGTCGGTGCGCACCCCGGAGGCGGCCACCTCGGGCGGGCTGATCTGGCTCTTCCCGCTGACGTTCATCTCGAACGCCTTCGTGCCCTCCGAGAACATGCCGGCCTTCCTGCGGCACATCGCGGAGTGGAACCCCTTCAGCGCCACCGTCCAGGCCGCCCGAGAGCTCTTCGGCAACCTCCCCGAGGGGTACCCGGTCCCGGAGGCCTGGCCGATGCAGCACCCGGTGATCGCCTCGATCCTCTGGTCCGTGCTGATCATCACGGTCTTCCGGACCCTGGCGGTCCGCAAGTACCGCTCGGCGACCGCGTAGAACCGTACGCGCGCGCCACGCGCCGATGCCCGGCCGGAATCATCCGGCCGGGCATCGGCGTATTGCGAAAGGGAGGGTGATCAGCCGGTGAAGGGCTTGACGTCAAGGATCTTGACCGAGGCCTTCTTGCCGTTCGGCAGCTCGTACTCGGCGTCCTCGCCGATCGCCTTGCCCATGACACCGCTGCCCAGAGGGGACTGCGGGGAGTACGTCTCGAAGTCCGCGGACGCGTACTCACGGGAGGCCAGCAGGAACTCCATGGTGTCGTCCTCGTCGCCGTCGAAGGCGATCTTGACGAGAGTGCCGGGTGCCACCACGCCGTCGGACGCGGGTGCCGTCCCGACCTTGGCGTTCTCCAGCAGCTGAGTGAGCTGGCGGACGCGCAGCTCCTGCTTGCCCTGCTCCTCCTTGGCCGCGTGGTAACCGCCGTTCTCGCGCAGGTCGCCCTCCTCGCGGGCGGCTGCGATCTTCGTGGCGATCTCCGTGCGTGCGGGACCAGAGAGGTAGTCCAGCTCCGCCTTCAGCTGGTCGTACGCCGCCTGGGTCAGCCAGGTGACGCTCTCGCTCGTCTGGGTCACGGGTGCTCCTCGTCGGTACAGGGGACTACATAGCCGCCAGCGGCGGGCGAAACCACGAGCCTAACAATTCGGGAAGAAAAGGGGGAGGACCCAAGCGCATCCTTGGCATCCGGAACGCCCCCGATCGCCTCGCCGACCCCGTCCCCGGGCGCGTACAGGGCCGCGCTCGTCACGAAGCGGAGTCGAACGGCTCCGGCCCCTACAGGCCGGACCGGCCGGGCGCGGCGGACGTATCCGTCAGCGCCCGAAGGTCGCCGGCTGGCAGCCGACCAGCTCGATCATCGCGGCCCGCGCGGTGGTCTTCAGCGACACGACCTCGTCCACCCGCGCCTCGGACTGCGCGAACGTGAAGTCGGCACGGCCCACCTCGCCGTGCTCCTTGTCCTGCGAGGTGACGGTGCACACCCCGGTGGCCGAGGCCTCCTTGCGCACCTCCAGGTGCACCTTCACCTCGGTGTCGGAGACCACCTGGAACTTGATCACCTCGGCGCTGACGCTCTGCCCGGCCATGTAGTCCCAGCCGATCCAGCCGATCACACCGAGCAGCACGACGCCCAGCGCCGCCCCGACGATCTTGAGCTTCCGGTCCGCACGCTCGTCCGCCGACCGGCCGTACCGGCCCTCGGGCAGCCCCTCGCGCACCGCACTCATGATCGTTTCCTCTCGCTGGGGAAGGGTGAGGCACCCCCGGAATTTTCCGCCCCCCGGTTCGGTCACTATAAGAGTCGACCGTCGCGCCGAAACACAGAGGATCCTGTCTTGACCGAGCAGCTTCGACTGATGGCCGTCCATGCCCACCCCGACGACGAGTCGAGCAAGGGCGCGGCCACCATGGCCAAGTACGTGTCCGAGGGGATCCCGGTGCTGGTCGTCACCTGCACCGGTGGCGAGCGCGGGTCCGTCCTGAATCCCAAGCTCCAGGGCGACAAGTACATCGAGGAGAACATCCACGAGGTCCGCGCCCGGGAGATGGACGAGGCCCGCGAGATCCTCGGCATCGAGCAGGAGTGGCTCGGATACGTGGACTCCGGGCTGCCGGAGGGCGACCCGTTGCCGCCGCTGCCCGAGGGCTGCTTCGCGCTCGCGGACGTCGACGAGGCCGCCGGCGAGCTGGTCAAGAAGATCCGCGCGTTCAAGCCGCAGGTCGTCACCACGTACGACGAGAACGGCGGCTACCCGCACCCCGACCACATCATGACCCACAAGATCTCCATGGTGGCCTTCGACGGCGCGGCCGACACCCGGAAGTACCCGGAGGCCGAGTTCGGCCCGGCGTACCAGCCGCAGAAGCTCTACTACAACCAGGGCTTCAACAAGCCGCGCACCATCGCCCTGCACGAGGCGCTGCTCTCGCGCGGCATGGAGTCCCCGTACGGGGAGTGGCTGGAGCGGTGGAAGGAGTTCGAGCGCAAGGAGCGGACCCTGACCACCCACGTGCCGTGCGCCGACTTCTTCGAGATCCGTGACAAGGCGCTCATCGCGCACGCCACGCAGATCGACCCGGACGGCGGCTGGTTCCGCGTCCCGATGGACGTCCAGAAGGAGGTCTGGCCGACGGAGGAGTACGAGCTGGCGAAGTCGCTCGTCAACACTTCCCTCCCCGAGTCCGACCTCTTCGCGGGCATCCGGGAGAATGCGTAGTCATGAGCGCTACGCAGGCAGCAATCACCCAGTTCCTTCCGCTGGCGGCCGACACCTTCGACAAGAACAAGGTGACCCCCGGAATCCTGGGCTTCATCGTGTTCGCGGCCCTCGCCGTCGGCGTGTGGGCGCTGATGAAGTCGATGAACCGGCACATGGGCAAGGTCAACTTCGAGGAGGCCCCGGAGCCGGGCCCCGCCGCCGCACCCTCGCCGGAGCGGGCGAAGTAACACCGCGTCGAGCACCGCCGCCCACCCGGAAAGCCGGGTGGACGGCGGATCCCGCGCGCCCGGCCGGGCTCAGTCGCCGGCGCGGGTACGGCCCGACGCGAAGCCCACCGCGGTCACCGCCAGCGCGACGAGCCACAGCGCCGCCAGCGCGTACGGCATGCCGCTCTCGCCCAGCCAGTCCGCGGCGGCCCCCGCGTACGGCGGGCCGATCACCCCGCCGATGCCCCACACGATCGCGAAGGCCGTATTGCCCAGCAGCAGGCTGCTGCCGCGCAGGCCCTCCCCGAGCAGGGTCAGCACGATCGGATACCCGGCGAAGGCGACACCGCCCCACAGCGCCACCATCGGCCACAGCCACAGGCCGCTGCCCACGAACACCGGCAGCAGCAGTGCCCCCGCCGTGCCGACGACCAGGGTCAGCATCAGCGCGGATCGCGCGCCCACCCGGTCGGCCAGCCAGCCCACCGGGTACTGGAACAGCATCTGGCCGATCAGCAGCACCGTCAGGGTGAACGCCGCGTGCCCCGGGCTCAGGCCCGCGCGCTCCCCGTAGAGCGGGATGAACTGCAACGTGACCGCGTCGAACACCGACACCGCCAGCACCGCCACCAGCAGCACGGACAGCAGCCGCACCAACGCCCGCACCGGCACCTTGCCCTCGGCGGCCATCGCCGGGATGCGGTGCCTGCTCGACCACAGCGGCCACAGCGCGACCAGCGGGCTGATCACCGCCACCGTCAGCGCCGCGCCCTGCGAGTTGCCCGTCAGGGTGAGCACCGAGGGGCCCACGCAGAAACCCAGCGCGAGCACCGAGGTGTACGCCGTCAGCAGGCGGCCGCGCCCCGCCGCGTCGGCGATCTCGCTGATCCACGTCTCGCTGAGGATGAACATGGCGACCGCGCACGTCCCCAGCAGGAACCGCAAGCCGAACCACAGCCACAGGCTGTCGGTGAACGCCAGCGCCCCCAGGGTCGCCGAGGCCCCCACCGAGGCGGCCGACATCGCCGCCCAGGCCCCCCAGCGGCGTACCGCGGCCGGGATCAGTACGGCGGACAGCACCATGCCCAGCGGGGTCATCGCACCGTTGAGGCCCACCAGCGACCCGGAGGCCCCCTGCCGCTCCAGCATCAGCGCGAACAGCGGATAGGTGATGCCGAGGGTCACCCCGAACACCCCGATGACCACGATCGGGCCGATGGCCTGGGCGCGCCCGCGGGGAGCGTCCGTGCGGTGCCCCTGGAGCGGTCCCGCGAGTTGGTCCGACATCGGCGATCAGCCGTTCACGGTGTTCCACACCCGGCTGGGCAGGCCGAATATGTCGATGAACCCTTCGGCGCTGGACTGGTCGAAGGTGCAGTCCCGGCCGTAGGTGACCAGCTCGTGCCGGTACAGCGACCGTTCGGCGGAGCGCGCGGCGACGCTCGCGCTCCCCTTGTAGAGCTTGAGGCGGATCTCCCCCGTCACGTACCGCTGCGTCGACTCGACGAAGGCGTCCAGGGCCGCCCGCAGCGGGCCGTGCCACAGGCCGTCGTAGACCGTCTTGGCGTACGAGGCCTCCAGCGGCAGCTTGTGCGCGAGCACGTCGGCCGGCAGCACCAGCTGCTCCAGCTCGCGGTGCGCCCGGATGAGCAGCAGCATGCCCGGGGCCTCGTACAGCTCGCGGGACTTCACGCCCACGACACGGTTCTCCAGCATGTCGATCCGGCCGATGCCGTGTCGGCCGCCCACCGCGTTGAGCTGCTCCATCAGCTCCAGCGGGGCGAGCCGTACGCCGTTCAGCGCGACCGGAACGCCGGCCTCGAAGCCGACGGTGACGTACTCGGCGCTCTCCGGGGCCTGCTCGGCGGGCCGGGTGAGGCTCCAGACCTCTTCCGTGGGCTCCCAGGACAGGTCCTCGATCAGCCCGGCCTCGACATTGCGGCCGAGGATGTTGAGGTCGATCGCCCAGGGCTTCTCCTTGCTGACGTGCGGGGCGATGCCGAACTTCTCGGAGTACGCGATGGTGTCGGCGCGGCTGAAGCCCCATTCCCGGGCCGGGGCCAGGATCTTCAGCCCGGAGTCCAGCAGGGCCACCGTCAGGTCCAGGCGCACCTGGTCGTTGCCCTTGCCCGTGCAGCCGTGGGCCACGGCGCCGCAGTCGTAGGTGTGCGCGGCCTCCACCAGCAGGTCGCCGATGAGCGGGCGGCCCAGTGCGGAGGAGAGCGGGTACTGGCCGTCGTACAGGGCGTTCGCCTTCACCGCGGGGAAGCCGTACTCGCGGACGAACCGCTCCTTGGCGTCGACGACCACACTGACGTCCGCGCCGGCCAGGAGGGCCTTCTCGCGGATGGGCTCCAGTTCGTCGCCCTGGCCGAGGTCGGCGGCCATCGCGACGATGAACTCGCAGCCCATCTCGTGGCGCAGGTAGGGGATGCACGCGGTGGTGTCGACCCCGCCGGAGTAGGCGAGCACGACACGCTTGGCCGAGGCCATGATCAGACTCCTTGGTCGGGACGGGACGACAGCGGGGAAGCGGAGGGAGCGGAGGGCAGCAGCGCGGCGTTGCGCCGGCGCAGCTCGGCGGCGGCCGCGCGGACCAGCTCGGGAGCCGTCCCGCCCGGGGAGCGACGGCGGCGGACGGCATGGTCGACGGTGAGCACTTCGGCGGGCATCCCCGCCAGCCGGGCGTCGTACGAGGCGAGCTCCTCGGCGGTGGCGTGCCGCAGCTCCTTGCCCTGCACCTGGAGCCACTTGACCAGACCACCCACGACGCTGTGCGACTCGCGGAACGGCAGCCCCCGGTCGGTGACCAGCCAGTCGGCGAGATCGGTGGCGACCGCGTTGCCCAGTTCGGCCGCGAACCGGGTGCGCTCCGGTACGAAGGTGATGCCGCGCAGCATGGCTGCCGCGCTGCGCACGATCAGCTCCAGCTGGTCGGCGGAGTCGAAGAGGGCCTCCTTGTCCTCCTGCATGTCCCGGCTGTAGGCGAGCGGCAGGCCCTTCATCACCGTCAGCAGCGCCATCAGATTGCCGAAGATGCGGCCGGACTTGGCGCGCATCAGCTCCGGCAGGTCCGGGTTGCGCTTCTGCGGCATGATCGAGGACCCGGCGCACAGGTCCTCGGGCAGCGTGATGAACCCGAACTGGGGGGTGCTCCACAGCACGAGTTCCTCGCCGAGGCGGGAGACGTGCACGGCCAGCGTGGCTCCGGCGGAGAGGTAGTCCAGGATGAAGTCGCGGTCGGACACCGCGTCCAGGGAGTTGCGGGTGATGGTGTCGAAGCCGAGACGGCGAGCGGTCGAGACCGGGTCGATGGGGTAGCCGGTGCCGGCGAGGGCGGCGGCGCCCAGGGGCGATTCGGCCAGCCGGCGGCGGGCGTCCCGCAGCCGGTCGCGGTCGCGCAGGAACATCTCGCCGTAGGCCAGGAGGTGATGGCCGATCGTCACCGGCTGAGCACACTGCAGGTGCGTGAAGCCGGGCATCACGTCGGCGTGGTGGGTCTCGGCGCGCTCGGCGAGGACGTCGATCGCCGCGCCCAGCAGTCCGTCGAGGCGGTCGATCGCGTCGCGCACCCACAGCCTGGTGTCCACGGCGACCTGGTCGTTGCGGGAGCGGCCGGTGTGCAGATGGCCGGCCACGGGCCCGATCAGCTCGCGCAGCCGGGACTCGATGTTCATGTGGACGTCCTCGAGCGCCGGATCGAAGACGAAGGTGCCCGCGGCGATCTCGGCACGGACCTTTTCCAGGCCGCCGCTGATGGTTTCGGCGTCAGCGGGGGAAATCACGCCGGTTTCGCCGAGCATCAACGCGTGCGCGACCGATCCGTCGATGTCCTGGAAAGCGAGCCGCCGGTCGAAACGGACGGATGCGTTCACTTCTTCCAGCAGCGAGTCGCCGCCGGTAAGCCAACCACCCCACAGCGCCGATTCGGGCGCGCCGGTGTCGCTCATTTACTCGGTTCCTTTTTCGTTTCGAGGAGGGCCACTTTGAAGGTGAAGGAGCAGTCGAGCTCCCGTCGCTTGCGACGCATTTCCCGTATCCGGTAAATATTCGACAACCATTGCGCCTTGTAGATCGATCTCAGGTAGATCGAGCGGCCCGGCCTGCCGCGCACGAAAGAATCTTCGTCGGGAAAGACCTCGAAACCCGCCGAGCGGACCATGGTCTCCATCGCCCCCTCCGCGGAGAAGAAGAGGAGCTGCCGCTTCCTCGAGGGAGCCAGTGTGCGCAGCGCCCCGCCCAGCAGCAGCCGGCCGTAGCCGCGCCCGCGGTGGGCTTCCAGTACGAACACCACCGCGATCTCACACCAGTTGCCGGCCAGGTGGTGCGTGAGCAGCGCACCGAGCAGCTCGCCGGAGGTGAGGTCCACCAGGACGAAGGTGTCCCGGCGCCCCGTCCACTCGGCCGTGCTGTACCCCGTGATCTTCGGTGAGCGGCGAATTTGAGCCATTACTTCGGCTGCTTCGGGCCGGGTGAGTGGGCGCCGCTGTAATTCCACTTCCCGAGTCTGCGGGTCGGCGGCCGTTCCGGCCTCTCTGACCAGCATTGGCTGGGTGGGCAATGTGATTCTCCATAACCTCCGGTCCGCGGGTACGCGGGCATGCCGGAGTGGCCTGAAATATGTGCAGGTTCCGTGAAGGTGCGAAGCGAGCATCACGTGTCGCCGACGCTCCTGTCAACGATGTCTCTTGCATCGGACATTGCCTGCGGCTTGCTGCTCGCATTCGTGGCGGTGACCTGTACGTTTCCTTGCCGGGAAGTAGCGGAGTGTCGCATTCCCGACATGAAATGGCCGAAACGGAAGGCCGCCCGTTGAATTACGGGACGATCGCCGCCGGGCGCGGGCGGGCAGTCGGCCGTCCGCCCGCGCCCTGCTCGCGTCCGGTCCGCGCCCGGCCCCGCCCCGCCCGCTACGCCGGCCCGGAGGGCAACGGCACGCCGATGATCTCCCGCGCCTGGAGGTTCGGGACCAGGCCCAGACGCCACGCCTGCCAACCCTCCGTCGGGTCCACGCCCCGGCCCAGGATCACCCCGTACGTCTCCAGGCAGTCCTCCAGCCGCCCGTCCCTCGCCGGATGCGGCGCCGCCGCCAGCCGGGCCAGCTCCGCCCGCGCCTCCTCCGGCGCCGACGGCACCGCGTACGGCAGCATCGTGCAGCGCAGGAAGCGGGCCCAGTCCTCCCCGCGCCGGTCTCCGTACGAGATGAACAGCCGCACCGCCTCCTCGCACTGGCCCAGCGCCTGCGCGACCCGGCCGTTGCCCGCGTCCACCACCGCCAGCTCCACGCACGTCCACGCCTCGCCGTGGGCCAGCCCGATCCGCCGGAAGTCCGCCCGCGCGTCCACCAGCAACTGCCGGGCGAAGCCGGAGTTGCGCAGGTTGCCCGTCTGCGCCGCCCGCTGGTCACGCGTCACCCGGCCCGAGTGGTGCCGGGCGTGCGCCAACCCGTACACGTCCCGCATCCGCGAGAACATCGTGCGCGCCCGCTCCAGCTCCCGTACCGCCCGATCGCGCTCCCCGGCCTCCTCCAACGCCTGCCCGAGGTGGTACAGCGTCCACGCCTCCCCGCGCGCGTCCTCCGCCTCCCGGTGCCGGGCCAGCGCGTCGCGCAGCCGCTCCAGCGCCGCCCCCGAATCCCCGTCCACCACCCGGGCCCGGCCCAACTGCGTCAGCGCCCACGCCTCACCGCGGTCGTCGCGGGTGCGCCCGTACAGATCCAGGGCCAGCCGCAGCTCCGACTCCGCCCGCTCCACGTCGCCGTACCGCAGGTGCACCTGGCCCAGCTGGAAGTGCGCCCACGCCTCCCCGTGCACGCTCTCGCTCTCCCGGTGCAGGGCCAAGGACCGCTCCAGCAGGGACGCGGCCTCCGCCAGCCGGCCCAGGTCCCGCTCGACGGCCGCCAGCGCGTGCAGGCCCCACGCCCGGTCACCCGCCAGCTCCGCCGGCTCCTGCAACACCAGGGCCTCCCGGATACGGGCCGCCGCCTCGGGGAGATTGCCCTGGTGGTGCAGGGTGATGCCGAGCGAGACCAGCGCCATCGCCGCCCCCGCCTCCTGGTGCGCCTCCATGTACTGGTCCACCACCGAGGTCAGCGTGGTGCGGGCCTTGTCCAGCTCACCCAGCTGGCGCGCCGCGATGCCCGTACGCCACTGCACCGAGCGCACCAGCCGCCCCTGCCGGTCCCCGGCCTCCCCGTCCCCGCCGCCGTCCCCGGCCCGGCCGGCCGCCACCGCCTGCGTGAGCTCGTCGATCTCACCCAGCCGGTACAGGTCCCCGCGCAGCAGACAGAAGTCGCACAGCGCGCCCAGCAGGTCCAACACCGTCTGCTGGTCCACCCCCTCGGAATGCCGCAGCGCCGCCGTGATGAAGCTCGACTCGTCGTCCAGCCAGCGCAGCGCCGCGTCCAGCGAGGTGAAACCGTGCACGCCGAACTGATTGGCCCGCGTCGACATCTTCCCGTCGACCATCCGGATCACCGAGTCCGCGAGCTGCGCGTACACGCGGATCAGCCGCTCGTGCGCCGCCACCGCGCGCTCCCGGTCCTCGTCCGCCGCGAGCCGCGCCGCCGCGTACGCCCGCACCGCGTCGTGCATCCGGAACCGCTGACCGCGCACCCGCTCGATCAGCCCCGCCTCCCACAGCTCCTCCAGCATCCGCAGCGCCGCCGTCTCCGGTACGTCGGCCAGCGCGGCCGCCGCCGCACCGCCGAGCGACGCCCGCCCGGCCAGCGGCAGCCGCCGCAGCAGCTGCCGCGCCGGCTCGGCCAGTCGGGCATCGGCCGCGGCCAGCGCGGCCTCCACCGGATGCGAACCCCCCGCCTCGGGGACCGCGCCCGCACGGGCCAGCGGCGCCAGCATCCGCACCGCGAGGGGCAGCCCGCCGCTCAGCCCCACGGCGGCCGCGACGGCATCCGGGTCCGCCTCCCGCGCCCCCTCCTCCGGACGGGCGTCCCGGACCAGCTCCGCCGCGTCCGCCCGCTCCAGCCGCTCCACCGGCAGCTGGTACACCCAGGCCGCCAGATCCTCGGGCAGCTCCAGCGGCTCCCGCGCCGTCACCAGCACCAGGCTCTCCGAACGCTCCGGCACCAGCATCCGCACCTGCGCCGCGTCCACCGCGTCGTCCAGGACCACCGTCACCGGGAGCCCCTGCAAGTGCTGGTGGTACAGCTCGCCGAGGCGCCGCACCTGCTGCTCCGCCGAAGCCCCCTCGCGGAACAGCAGCTGCTCACGGGGAGCGCCCAGCCGGTTCAGCAGGTGCAGCAGCGCCTCCCGCGTCGACAACGGCGCCTCCGCCCCGGGCGACCCGCCCCGCAGGTCCACCACGCACGCGCCCTTGAACTGGTCCCGCAGCCCGTGCGCCGCCCGCAACGCCAGGGCCGTGCGGCCCACACCCGGCTCGCCGTGCAGCACCACGACCACCGGCCGCGTCTCCGTACTGGCCCGCGCCGCCTGCACCCACTGCGCGATCCGGGTCAACTCCGCCCGCCGGCCCGCGAACAGCCCGGCCGGCTGCGGGAGTTGCCCGAACGACTGCTCCAGCGCACTGCGCCGCCGGGCCTCCGCGCTGCGGTCCGTCCCGCGAAGCTGCGGCGCGGGCCTGGCCGTCACGGGCCGCGGCGCCCGGGCCGCCGCGGCGACCTTCCGCTGCTGCTCCAGGAAGGGCCGAATGCCGCGCACCTCCAGCGCCGACAGCCACTGCAGCCGTAGCTGCTCCGGCCCGCCCGGCCGTCCCAGCTCACCGGCCCGCCGGTTCGCGGCCGGCAGGTGCAGGGCGGTCGCCTTCGCCACCGTCGCCACCGCCCCGGCGATGCCCACGACGGCCCCCACGGTCAGCGCCGTACCGGCCGCGACCCCGAGCGCGAGGTCCGTCCCGACGGCGGTGGCGGCGGCAACCGCCGTCACCACCACCGCCGTTGACGTGTTGCCCCGCCGGAAGGCCTCCCCGAGCGAGGCGTCCCCGGCCGCCGCCTCGTCCAGGGCCCGCACGTACGCCTCGTACTCCGGCGCCGCACTCGCGGCGAGCGCGTCCAGCGCCTCCTTGCCGCGCGCCAGCAGGGCCGCCCCATCGACGGCGACGACGGCCGCGCCGGCCACCCCGCCCGTGCCGGCGCCCCGCCGAACCTCCTCGTCGACGGCCCGCCCCAACAGCCGCTCGGCCTCACCGCGATGGCTGTCCCGCATCGGCATCCCCCTCAGAGAGCTCCGGCAACGTGTCACAAGTGTCCGCCGGTACGGGCCATCGCGCGAGGCAATCTGAGCTAGATCAGAGGGAGTTGGCCATTCCCGGAACCAACCTGCCGTCATCCCCCGTTGTTCGAAGCAACGGGAACGGGGGCCTGGTGACGGTACGAGAGATCCGCGCGGTGTGGCGAGGGCTCGCTGTCCTGGCCGGCTGCGTGGCGGGGGCGCTCCTGGTGTGGGCGACGACCGGCTTCGAGCAGGAGCTCCCCGACAAGGGCTTCGTCCTGCGCTACGAGAAGCCCGCGGCGGCCGACCGTGAAGAGCGCCGCTTCCTGCAGGACCGGGGACTCCCCGAGTCCACCCTCGCCGACCTCAACGCGTACGTCGACCTCCCCTACCGGGTCACCGTCGTCGCCCGCTCCTGCTCCGGCGAAGGCACCGCCTACGACCAGGCCGAACGCCAGATCGACCTCTGCTACGACGACCTCGCCGAGGAACGCGAAGCGTTCGAACACGCCGAGTCCCCGCACCCGGACGAGGACCTCGCCGAGGTCGTCCGCGAAACCCTCCACCACGAGGCGGGACACGCCCTCCGGGACGCGCTCGACCTCCCGGAAGAGGACGACCGCGCCGAGGAGGACGCCGCCGACCGCTTCGCCCAGCTGATGCTCCTGCGCGGCCACCCGGAGGGCGAGGACACCCTCCTGACCGCCGCCCGCGCCTACGACCTCGCCGCCGCGGCCGACCCCACCCCGGACCCCGCCGACGAACACGCCCCACCGGCCACCCGCGCCGAATCCCACCGCTGCGCGGTCCACGGCCATGCCCCGTCCCGCCACCCGGAGCTCGCCACCCCGGCCCGCACCCACTGCACCGCCACCTGGACCGCCGCCCGCGACGCCTGGACCCGCGACCTGACCCCGCTCCTTCGTCGTTGATCCGATCCCGTGCGGCAGGATGGCCCCATGCCGAACCGCCTCGCGAACGAGACCTCCCCCTACCTGCTCCAGCACGCCGACAACCCCGTCGACTGGTGGCCCTGGTCGCCGGAGGCCTTCGCGGAGGCGCGTGAGCGCGGTGTACCCGTTCTGCTAAGCGTTGGGTATAGCTCGTGCCATTGGTGTCACGTCATGGCCGGCGAATCCTTCGAGGACGAGCCCGCCGCGGCCTACATGAACGAACACTTCGTCAACATCAAGGTCGACCGCGAAGAGCGCCCCGACGTCGACGCCGTCTACATGGAGGCCGTGCAGGCCGCCACCGGGCAGGGCGGGTGGCCCATGACCGTGTTCCTCACCGCCGACGCCGAGCCCTTCTACTTCGGGACCTACTTCCCGCCCGAGCCCCGGCACGGGATGCCCTCCTTCATGCAGGTCCTCGAAGGCGTGCGGACCGCCTGGGTGGGGCGACGCGAGGAGGTGGCCGAGGTCGCGGGGAAGATCGTACGGGACCTGGCCGGGCGGCAGTTGGACTACGGGAAGGCCGGGACGCCCGGGCCCGAAGAGCTCGCGCAGGCGCTGCTCGGGCTGACGCGGGAGTACGACGCCGCGCGCGGCGGGTTCGGCGGGGCGCCGAAGTTCCCGCCGTCCATGGTGCTGGAGTTCCTGCTGCGGCACCACGCGCGGACCGGGTCCGAGGGGGCCCTGCAGATGGCCGCCGACACCTGCGAGGCCATGGCGCGGGGGGGGATCTACGACCAGCTCGGCGGCGGGTTCGCGCGGTACTCCGTGGACCGGGAGTGGGTCGTCCCGCACTTCGAGAAGATGTTGTATGACAATGCGCTGCTTTGTCGGGTCTATGCGCACCTGTGGCGGACCACCGGGTCCGATCTCGCCCGCCGGGTCGCCCTGGAGACCGCCGACTTCATGGTCCGGGAACTGCGCACCGAGCAGGGCGGGTTCGCCTCCGCGCTCGACGCCGACAGTGAGGACCCGGTCAGCGGGAAGCACGTCGAAGGGGCCTACTACGCCTGGACCCCCGCGCAGCTGCGCGAGGTGTTGGGTGAGGCGGACGGGGATCTGGCCGTCGCGTACTTCGGGGTGACGGAGGAGGGGACGTTCGAGCACGGGAAGTCCGTGCTGCAGCTGCCCCAGGACGGGCCGACGGCGGACGCCGACAGGATCGCCGGTGTCAGGGCGCGGCTGCTCGCCGCGCGGGGTGCGCGGCCCGCGCCCGGGCGGGACGACAAGGTCGTCGCCGCCTGGAACGGGCTGGCCATCGCGGCCCTCGCCGAGTGCGGGGCGTACTTCGAGCGGCCCGACCTGGTCGAGCGGGCCACCGAGGCCGCCGATCTGCTGGTGCGGGTGCACATGGATGGCAAGGCCCGGCTGGCGCGGACCAGCAAGGATGGGCACGTGGGCGCCAACGCCGGGGTGTTGGAGGACTACGGCGATGTCGCCGACGGGTTCCTCGCCCTGGCGGCGGTGACCGGCGAGGGGGTCTGGCTGGAGTTCGCGGGGTTCCTCGTCGACCTGGTCCTGGACCGGTTCACCGCCGAGGACGGGTCGCTGTACGACACCGCGCACGACGCCGAGAAGCTGATCCGTAGGCCGCAGGACCCCACCGATACCGCCGCACCGTCCGGCTGGACCGCCGCCGCCGGCGCGTTGCTCTCCTACGCCGCCCACACCGGGTCGGAGGCCCACCGTACGGCGGCCGAGCGGGCGCTCGGGGTGGTGCACGCGCTCGGGCCGCGGGCGCCGCGGTTCATCGGGCACGGGCTGGCGGTCGCGGAGGCGTTGCTCGACGGGCCGCGCGAGGTGGCGGTCGTCGGCCATCCGGAGGACCCGGCCCGTGCGGTGCTGCACCGGACGGCGTTGCTGGGGACGGCTCCCGGGGCGGTGGTGGCGGTCGGGCTGCCGCGGGCGGCGGACGGCAGCGGGGGCGAGTTCCCCCTGTTGGCCGAGCGTGTACTCGTGCACGACCTCCCGACGGCGTATGTGTGTCGACATTTCGTCTGCGCGCGGCCTACGACGGATCCGGTCGAGCTGGGTGAGCAGTTGGGTACGGTTCGTCCCTGAAGGGACTGGAGTGCCGTCAATTCCGTTTGGTTATGAGGGAGTTCGGAAACCGGGTTTTTATCGATAGAGCACCTGAGTGTCATGTTCACTGTCTAATCTCGTGTCTTCGAGAGTTGTCGGAGAGTGGCCGGAAGGTCACCGCGACCGCGCACTGGGGGGTGCGCGCACGAGGGGGAAGCGGAAGCTGGGGGCGGTGGGCCGGGGGGCCCGCCGTGAGCTTCCGGTGGGCTTGACGATCGCCGCTTGGGGTTGCGGCGTGCCTGTGGGGGGATGCTGTGTACACCGCTGTGTTCATTACGGTCATTTCGCTTGCGCTCTTCGGGATAGCCGCGTTCACGCTCTGGTGGCAGATGCACGCGTGGCGGACCCCCGAGGTGCTCGCCTCGACCCGCTTCGACCGCCCCGACGGGGGCGGCCACCTGGCGTTTTCCCTGCTGCTGCCGGCCCGCCACGAGCAGGCGGTCCTGGAGCACACCATCGACCGGCTGCTGGAATCGAGCCACACCGACTACGAGATCATCGTGATCGTCGGGCACGACGACCCGGAGACGGCGGCGGTCGCCGAACGCGCCGCGGGTCGTGCGCCCGACCGGGTACGGGTCGTCGTCGACCACCACGAGACCAAGAACAAGCCCAAGGCCCTCAACACCGCCCTCCCGCACTGCCGGGGCGACATCGTCGGGGTCTTCGACGCCGAGGACCAGGTCCACCCCGAGCTGCTCGCACACGTGGACCACGCCTTCCGCTCCACCGGCGCCGACGTGGTCCAGGGCGGGGTCCAGCTCATCAACTTCCACTCCAGCTGGTACAGCCTGCGCAACTGCCTGGAGTACTTCTTCTGGTTCCGCTCCCGGCTGCACCTGCACGCCGAGAAGGGCTTCATCCCGCTCGGCGGCAACACCGTCTTCGTGCGCACCGAGGTGCTGCGCGAGGCCGACGGCTGGGACCCGAACTGCCTCGCCGAGGACTGTGACCTGGGCGTGCGGCTGTCGTCCGTCGGCAAGAAGGTGGTCGTCGCGTACGACTCCGACATGGTGACCCGCGAGGAGACGCCCGGCTCGCTGATGAGCCTGCTCAAGCAGCGCACCCGCTGGAACCAGGGCTTCCTCCAGGTGTACAGGAAGAAGGACTGGCGGCAGCTGCCGGGCCGCGGTCAGCGCTGGCTGGCCCGCTACACGCTGATGACCCCGTTCATGCAGGCCGCGTCCGGGGTGATCATCCCGATCAACTTCGCCGTGGCGGTGTTCCTCGACGTACCGGTCGGGATCGCGATCATCACCTTCCTCCCGATGCTCACGGCGCTGGTGACCTTCGTCTTCGAGATCGTCGGGCTGCACGACTTCGGCCGCCAGTACGGGCTGCGCGTGCGGTTCGTCCACTACGTGAAGCTGGTGGTCGGCGGCCCGTTCTACCAGGTGATGCTCGCGGGCGCCGCGATCCGCGCGGTCTGGCGCGAGCAGCGCGGCCGCAACGAATGGGAACTGACCAGCCACACCGGCGCCCACCTCGCGGGGGCGGTTGCGTCGGAGGGTGCCGGTGCCGTGCCCGCCCCGCGCGGCACGAGCCCCGGGAGCAGCGCGTCCGCCGCCTCCGCGGCCGCCGCTTCCGCCACGGTCTCCGGTTCCGCCTCCAGCACGCCCGCCGTTTCCATCGCGATCCGAGAGGACAGCACCCAGTGACCGCCACCCTGCCCACGGCCACTGATCCCCAGCCCGGCGTGGCCTCCACGGCCCCGTCCGAGGCCACCGTAGCCGCCTCCTCCGCCACCGGTCCGGCCCAGCGCAGCGGTACGGGCGGCCTCGGCCGCCGGCCCGCTCCCGTCCGGCCGCTCGTGCGCTTCCGTTCCTCCCGCCCCGATCTGCTGCTGTGCGGGGCCCTGTTGCTGGTGATCGTCCTCGTACAGGGCTGGAACATCACCAACTTCCCGACCCTGAGCGACGACGAGGGCACCTACCTCGCCCAGGCGTGGGCCGTCCAGCAGGGCGACGGGCTCGCCCACTACACGTACTGGTACGACCATCCGCCGCTCGGCTGGATCCAGCTCGCGGGGCTGACGTACCTGCCGTCGCTCTTCGTGCCCGACTGGATGACCGTCGCGCCGATGCGGTTCTCGATGCTCGCGGTGTCCGCCGCCAGTTCCGTACTGATCTACGTGCTCGCGCGCCGGCTGTGGCTGCCGCGCTGGGCGGCCGGGCTCGCGATGGCGCTCTTCGGGCTCTCGCCGCTCTCGGTCGTGCTGCAGCGGGAGATCTTCCTCGACAACATCGCCGTGATGTGGATGCTGCTGGCGTTCTGCCTGGCCGCGTCCCCCAGCCGGCACCTGTGGCACCACTTCGGTTCCGGGCTGGCGGCCGCCACCGGCGTGCTGACCAAGGAGACGATGCTGGTGGTGCTGCCGGCGCTGCTGGTGACGATGTGGCGCCACAGCCACCGCGACACCCGCAAGTTCGCCGTGACCGGCGCCATCACCGCCTGCGCGCTGATCGGCCTGTCGTACCCGCTGTACGCCCTCCTCAACAGCGAGCTGTTGCCCGGCGCCGGCCACGTCTCGCTCATCGACGGCATCACCTACCAGATGAGCCGTCCGGGCTCCGGCTTCATCCTCACCCCCGGCTCCGGTTCGAACGGCGTGTTCCGCTCCTGGCTCTACTACGACACCGTCCTGCCGCTCGGCGGACTCGCCGGCGCCGTGCTGCTGCTCGCCACCATCCGCTGGTCGGTGACGGCCCGCGCGCTCGCCGGGCCCGCGCTGGCCTGCGTCATCCTGGCCCTCGTCGCGATGCGGCCCACCGGCTACCTCCCCGCGATGTACGTCATCCAGGCGATGCCCTTCCTCGCCCTCGTCCTCGCCGGGGGCGCGGCCAGCGTCACGCACGCCGTCCTGCGCCGCCGTCGGGCACCGGGGGAGCGGCGTCAACTGCTGTGGGCGCGCTGGGCGTTGGTCGGGGTGCTGGCCGCCTCCGCCGCGGTGTACGTGCTGCCGCGCTGGTACGACGGGAACCGCACCGCGCTCACCGTCGACGCGAACGCCCCGTACCGGCAGGCCGCGGCCTGGCTCGGCCGCGAGGTGGACGACCCCGAGCACACCCGGGTGCTGCTCGACGACGCGCTCTGGCTGGACGCCGTGCACCACGGCTTCGAGCCGGGGCTCGGGGCCATCTGGTTCTACAAGGCCGACCTCGACCCCGCGGTCACCAAGACGCTGCCGCGGGGCTGGCGGGACATCGACTACGTGGTGTCCACGCCGACCGTGCGCCGGGACGCGGTGGACCTGCCGAACGTGAGGGCCGCGCTGGAGCACTCGACCGCCGTGGCCGTCTTCGGCGAGGGGGAGGACCGCATCGAGATCCGCCGGACCGACCGCGCCGAAGGTGTCGCGCCCGCCAACGCGGCCGCCTCCGCCACCCCGGCCAACGCCGCTGTCCCCGCCACCCCCGCCGACCGCCCCACCGGGAGCTGATCGACCATGACCGAGGACCTGTGGTCCCTCCATGCCCCGGTCGAAGCGGAGCTTGCCGCTCCGGGGGCCCTGACCGACAGCGTCACCCTCATCATCCCGACCTTCAACGAGTCGGGGAACGTCGCGGAGTTGCTGCGCCGGCTCGGTGACGCGCTGCCCGAAGACCTGCCCTGCGAGGTGCTGTTCGTGGACGACTCCACGGACGACACCCCGGCCGCCATCGAGAAGGCGGCCGCCGACCACCCCTTCCGGGTCTCCGTCCTGCACCGCGAGGTGGCCGAGGGCGGCCTCGGCGGCGCGGTCGTCGAGGGCATCCGGCGGGCGGACACCGACTGGATCGTCGTCATGGACGCCGACCTCCAGCACCCGCCCCACCTGGTGCCCGAACTGGTCGGCGAGGGGGTGCGCACCGGCGCCGACCTGGTCGTGGCCTCTCGCTACATCAGCGGCGGCAGCCGGGCCGGGCTCGCCGGGAGCTACCGGATCGCCGTCTCGCGGGGCGCGACCTGGCTGACCAAGGGCCTCTTCCCGCGCGCGCTGCGCGGGATCAGCGATCCGATGAGCGGTTTCTTCGCGATGCGCCGCTCGGTGGTCACCGCGGACGCCCTGAAGCCGCTCGGCTACAAGATCCTGCTGGAGCTGGCGGTGCGCTGCCGGCCGGGCAAGGTCGCCGAGGTGCCGTTCGTCTTCCAGGACCGCTATTCCGGCGAGTCCAAGTCCACCGCCCGCGAGGGCATGCGCTTCCTGGCCCACCTGGCCTCGCTGCGCTCGGCGACCCCGCTGGCCCGGATGATCGGCTTCGGCCTGATCGGGCTCACCGGCTTCGTCCCCAACCTGGCCGCGCTGTGGCTGCTCACGCACGCCGGGATGCACTACCTCCCGGCCGAGATCGTCGCCAACCAGGCCGGGGTGCTGTGGAACTTCGTCCTCATCGAGGTCCTGCTGTTCCGTGACCGCCGCCGGCACCGGCACTGGGCGGACCGGGTCGGCCGGTTCGCGCTGCTCGCCAACGCCGATCTGCTGCTGCGCATCCCGCTGATCGCGGTGTTCGTCGCCAAGTGGGGGATGGCGGTGCTGCCGGCCACGGCCCTCGCGCTGGTCACCACCTTCGTGCTGCGGTTCGTGGCGACGGAGGCCCTCGTCTACCTGCCGCGCAAGGGGCGCGCCACCACGAGCTGACACGAGTCGAGCCGAGTCGAGCCGCACAGAAGGGAAACTTCCCATGCTTCTGAAGATCCGGCGGAGGGCAGGGCGGCGGGCCGCCCTGCTGGCCGTCGGGGCGATGACCGCGGGCCTGCTGCTCACCGCACCGCAGCAGGCCACGGCCGGAGCGCCCAATCTGCTCTCCAATCCCGGTTTCGAGACGGCCGGCGCGCCCGGCTCCGACATGCCGTCCTGCTGGTCCAAATCCGGTTGGGGCGACAACGACTTCACCTTCGCCACCGTCGCCGACGCGCACACCGGCACCAAGGCGATGAAGGTCTCGCTGACCCGCCGCGTGTCCGGCGACCGCAAGGCGCTGGTCACCGAGAACGCCACGTGTGCGCCGACGGTCGTGCCGGGCAAGCAGTACGACCTGGCCGCCTGGTACAAGTCGAACACCCCGGACGTGTCGGTGACCGTGTTCCGTCACGACACGACGGCGGGCTGGCAGTACTGGACCGACCTGCAGAATCCGCCGGTCAGCGCCGCGTGGGCGCGTACGGAGGTCCGTACGCCGGCCGTCCCGCCGAACACCGACAAGATCGCGTGGGGCCTTTCGGTCTACGGGGTGGGCACGCTCACCACCGACGACTACGTGGTGGAGGAGGTGGGCGCGGTCCCGCCGCAGCCGACCTGCTCGGGCACGGCGGAGGAGTGCGCCAAGGGCAAGTGGGAGGTGATGGCCACCAAGAACCCCGTGCGCTCGATGCACGCCGTCGTCCTCAAGAACGGCAAGGTGCTGCTGATCGCCGGTTCCGGCAACGACATCGCCCAGTTCAACGCGGGCACCTTCACCTCCGCCGTCTACGACCCGGTGAACGGGACGGTCAAGACGATCCCGACGCCGGTGGACATGTTCTGCTCGGGCCACGTGCAGCTGTCCGACGGTCGGGTGCTGGTGATGAGCGGCAACAAGGGGTACCCGTCCGCCGACGGCAAGATCGGCTACCAGGGGCTGAAGGACTCGTACACCTTCGACCCGACGACCGAGACGTACACGAAGACGAACGACATGAACGGCGGGCACTGGTACCCGTCGGCGACGATCCTCGGCAACGGTGACGTGATCTCCTTCGGCGGTCTGAAGGAGGACTCCACGGGCAACGTGACCGCCGAGAAGTTCTCGGCGGCGCAGAACAAGTGGCTGCCGATGAACGAGGTCAACCAGACCTGGTCGTACTGGGGCCTGTACCCGTCGATGATCCTCATGCAGGACGGGCGGCTCTTCTACTCGGGCAGCCACACCTTCGGCAACGGCACCCCCGGCACCGGCGCCTCCGTCTACGACTACGACGCCAACACCATCACCGACGTGCCGGGCCTGCGGAACAAGGACGAGCGCGACGAGTCGGCGAGCGTGCTGCTGCCGCCCGCGCAGGACCAGCGGGTCCTGACCATCGGCGGCGGCAACAACGAGCGCAACCCGGCCGCGAACCGGCTCACCGACATCATCGACCTGAAGCAGCCGAGCCCCGCCTACACGGCCGGCCCCGACCTGCCGCAGGGCCTGGTCGACCAGGGCCAGGGCAAGCGGCCGCAGACCGGCGCCGAGGGCAAGATGTTCGTGTCCGCGGTGCTGCTCCCGGACGGCAAGGTGCTGGAGACGGGCGGCGGGCTGCACGACCGGGCCGACCCGGTCTACGAGGCCTCGTTCTTCGACCCGACGACCAACACCTACCAGTCGGGCCTGGCGACCGACCCGATCCCGCGCACCTACCACTCCGGGTCGTTCCTGCTGCCGGACGGCCGGGTCATGTCGGTGGGCGACAACCCGGGCAACGGCACGTACAACCACAACGTGTCGATCTACACCCCGCCGTACCTCTTCAAGGGCGCGCGCCCGCAGATCACTTCGGTGATCGACAAGGAGTGGGTGTACGGGGACACGCAGCGGATCACCGTGAACCGGGCGGTCGCCAAGGCGGAGCTGATCCGCCCGGCGGCGGTCACCCACTCCTCGGACCCCAACCAGCGGTTCGTGGACCTGCCGATGACGGTCGTCAACGGCACCACCATCGACCTCAACGTCACCAGCAACCCGAACCTGGCGCCGCCCGGCTGGTACATGCTCTTCGCGGTCGACGCGAACGGCGTCCCGTCCATCGCGCAGTGGGTGCACCTGGGCGGACCGTCGGCGCTCGCGGCCACCGCCGAGCAGCCGTCCGCGCACGAGCACACCTTCGCGAGCGAACTGGCGGCCCCGAAGCAGAACCCGGCCAAGCGGGACTCCGTCCCGGTCGCGCCCACCGTGGCGGGCTGCGACCGCCACTACGGCACGGTCAACCTGTGCGTGCCGACCCGCTTCCCGGCCGAGGTGAAGGAGACGACGAAGGCCCGCTGTGACTGGCTGGCCTCCCACCAGTACCCGAAGCGCATGAAGGTCAACGGCAGCGACCCGCTGCGCCTGGACCCGGACCGGGACGGCTACACCTGTTAGCCGGCCGGTACGGAAAGGGGCCCGGCCGCGCACGGCGGCCGGGCCCCTGCCCACGGTGACGACAGGGCCCGGCCCGGTCGACCCGCGTTCCGCCGGGTCGGCCCACCGGAATGCGGGGCCCGGCCCGCCGTGCGATAACGGCATCATGAGGCAGTCCCCGACGGCCACGGCCGCAGAGATCAAGATCAGCTTTGCCGCCGGGGAGGCCGGGGCGGCCCTCGACGCCCTGGGGCTCGACCGGGCGGAGGGGCGTTCCCGTGTCGTCCACTTCTGGGACCGGCCGGAGAAGGAGGCCGGGGACGGCGCCGGAGTCTCGCTGCCCCTGCTGGATCAGGGGGTCATCCTGCGGCTGCGCCGGGACGAGGAGGCCACCGGCTCCAAGCGGAAGGCGGACCTGACCGTCAAACTGCGTCCGTGCCCCCTGCTTACGTCGCCCTGGCAGCGGGTGCGTGAGGAGGAGGACCAGGGGGAGGACTGGGAGTTCAGGATCGAGGAGGACCGCGCCGGGCCCGCTTTCACCCCCGTCCTGTCGGCCTCACTGGAAGCGGAGCGGAAGTTCGAGGCGGCGCTCGAAGCGGAAGGCGGCCCGCTCGACCGCGTGATCATCGAGCCCCAACTGGAACTGCTGGAGGCGGCCGGGGCGGCGGTGGACGACCTCGACGGGCTGGCGGCGCTCGGTCCCATCCGCGCCGTCAAGTGGAGGCAGGAGTGGGACGGCCTGCCCGGATCCGTGGCGATCGAGGAGTGGACCACCGGAAACGAGCTGCGGTTCCTGGAGGTGTCGGTGCGCGCGGACCTCGGCGAGGCGCCCCGGGTCCAGGACCTGCTCGCGGAGGCGCTGCGGGCGCGCGGTCTCACCGCGCCGCTGTCCGGTGAGACCAAGACCCGGGCCGTGCTGAGGGCCCTCGCCCGTGATCTGCTGCGTTGACCGCCTCGGCCCCGCCGCCGCTCAGTGCGAGTACGCGGCGAGCGAGATGCCGACGTAGTGGGCGACGAAGGCCGCGAGGGTCAGTGAGTGGAAGACCTCGTGGAAGCCGAAGAAACGGGGGGAGGGGTTGGGCCGCTTCATCCCGTAGATGACCCCGCCGACGCTGTAGAGCAGCCCGCCGACGATCACCAGGACCAGGACGGCGATGCCGCCGGTGCGCATGAAGTCGGGCAGGAAGAAGACGGCCGCCCAGCCCATGGCGATGTAGCAGGGGGTGTAGAGCCAGCGCGGGGCGCCGACCCAGAAGACGCGGAAGGCGATGCCGGCGGCGGCCGCGAGCCAGACCGCCCACAGCAGGGTGCGCCCGGTGGAGGGCGGGAGCAGCAGGACGGTGAGCGGGGTGTACGTGCCCGCGATGATCAGGAAGATGTTCGCGTGGTCGAGCCGCCGCAGGATGGCCTCGCCGCGCGGACCCCACGTACCGCGGTGGTAGACCGCGCTGACGCCGAAGAGCAGGCAGGCGGTGAGGATGTAGACACCGCAGGCCACCCGTGCCCGCGTCGAGTTGGTGAAGGCCATCAACACCAGGCCCGCGATCACCACTGCGGGGAACATTCCGGTGTGCAGCCAGCCGCGCATCAGCGGCTTGGCCTCCGGCTCTGCCGTTGCGGCGGCGGCGTCAGAAGTCATGGCGCACATGCTACCTACGGGTCCGTAGGTTTCCGTTAGTCCTCTTTACGGAAGATTGACGGACGTGGCGATGCTCACGTGAGAGGCCCTCTGGACATATGCGCACATCCACCGGATGATCAGATGAGTGCGGTCGACACCGGATGAGCGGAGCGCGAAGCGTCCGGGTCGCAGCCCCCACGGGGCCTACACCAAACAAACCCCTCAACAAGGAGCAATCGTGGCGCGCGACAACGCGGCTCCCACCATCCCGACGACCCACCAGGAGCTGATCTCCTGGGTGGACGAGATCGCAGCCCTCACCCAGCCGGACCGCGTCGTCTGGTGCGACGGCTCCGAGGGCGAGTACGAGCGCCTCTGCGAGGAACTCGTCGCCAAGGGAACGTTCAAGAAGCTCGACGAGACGAAGCGCCCGAACTCGTACTACGCCGCCTCCGACCCGTCCGACGTCGCGCGCGTCGAGGACCGGACCTTCATCTGCTCCGAGAAGGAAGAGGACGCGGGCCCCACGAACCACTGGAAGGCTCCTTCCGAGATGAAGGAGATCTTCGCCGGCAAGGGCGAGGAGGGCGGGATCTTCCGCGGCTCCATGAAGGGCCGCACGATGTACGTCGTGCCCTTCTGCATGGGCCCGCTCGGCTCCGAGCTCTCCGCGATCGGCGTCGAGATCACCGACTCCGCCTACGTCGCGGTCGCCATGCGCACCATGACCCGCATGGGCAAGCCCGTCCTCGACGAGCTCGGCACCGACGGCTTCTTCGTCAAGGCCGTGCACACCCTCGGCGCCCCCCTGGAAGAGGGCCAGGCGGACGTCCCGTGGCCGTGCAACACCACCAAGTACATCTCGCACTTCCCCGAGACCCGCGAGATCTGGTCCTACGGATCCGGCTACGGCGGCAACGCCCTGCTCGGCAAGAAGTGCTACGCCCTGCGCATCGCGTCCGTCATGGCCCGCGACGAGGGCTGGCTCGCCGAGCACATGCTGATCCTCAAGCTCACCCCGCCGCAGGGTGAGGCCAAGTACGTCGCCGCCGCGTTCCCGAGCGCCTGCGGCAAGACCAACCTGGCCATGCTGGAGCCGACCATCCAGGGCTGGACGGTCGAGACCATCGGCGACGACATCGCCTGGATGCGCTTCGGCGAGGACGGTCGCCTGTACGCGATCAACCCCGAGGCCGGCTTCTTCGGTGTCGCCCCCGGCACCGGCGAGCACACCAACGCCAACGCCATGAAGACGATGTACGCGAACACCGTCTTCACCAACGTCGCGCTCACCGACGACGGCGACGTGTGGTGGGAGGGCATGACCGAAGAGGCGCCCAAGCACCTCATCGACTGGAAGGGCAACGACTGGACCCCGGAGTCCGAGACCCCGGCCGCCCACCCCAACGCCCGCTTCGCCGTCCCGGCCTCGCAGTGCCCGACGATCGCCCCCGAGTGGGAGGACCCCAAGGGCGTCCCGATCTCCGCGATCCTCTTCGGCGGCCGCCGCGCCTCCGCCGTGCCGCTGGTCACCGAGTCCTTCGACTGGAACCACGGCGTCTTCATCGGCTCGAACATCGCCTCCGAGAAGACCGCCGCCGCCGAGGGCAAGGTCGGCGAGCTGCGCCGCGACCCCTTCGCCATGCTGCCGTTCTGCGGCTACAACATGGGCGACTACATGGCCCACTGGGTCAAGGTGGCCGCGGACAAGGACCAGGCCAAGCTCCCGAAGATCTACTACGTGAACTGGTTCCGCAAGAACGACGCGGGCAAGTTCGTGTGGCCCGGCTTCGGCGAGAACAGCCGCGTCCTGAAGTGGATCGTCGGCCGCCTCGACGGCACCGCCGAGGGCGTCGAGACCCCCATCGGCATCCTGCCGACCAAGGACTCCCTCGACCTCGACGGCCTGGACCTCCCGGCCGAGGACCTGGACTTCCTCCTCACGGTCGACAAGGAGGTCTGGCGCGAGGAGGCCGCCCTGGTCCCCGAGCACCTGAACACCTACGGCGACCACACGCCGAAGGAGCTGTGGGACCAGTACCACGCGCTCGTCGAGCGCCTGGGCTGAGAGCCCGATCCCGGTAGCACCGGGCCAATGAACGTGGGAGCCCCCGACCAAGCGGCGCCCACCGCTGTGGGAGCCCCCGACCAAGCGGCGCCCACCGCAGCACCGGCCTGTCTTCAGGAGCGTCCGCGCTCCTGAAGATAGTTCGTGTGCGACTGCTGACGGCCGGCCTCCGCCTCGCGGAGGTCGGCCGTCAGTCGTTCCGCCTCCTCGAACAGGAGGTCCAACTGACGCTCCAGCTGCCGCTCGGGAGACTCGCCGCCCGGCGTCAGCCGCGCCCACCAGCGCGTCCGGTTGTAGGTGTCCACGCACTCCGGCACGTCCTGGCGCACCGCACGCGACACCGCGTACACCGACTCCGGATCGGCGACCAGGACCTCCGCCACCCACCCCGGATCGAGCAGGGCCTCGTAGAAGCCCATCAGCTCGGTGAGCCGGTCCCCGGCGGCCGACGGCAGGTCCACCCCGGCCAGGTACTCGCGCAGCAGCCCGAAGTCCGCCCGCAGTACGTCGAGTTCCGCGTTCGGGTCGAAGACCGGCGCCGCCGCCCGCTCCGGCGGGGCGATCAGCGCGCCCGCCCCGTACAGCCCGGCGACCACCACCGGCCACCACGCGCTGGCCGCCCCGGTGAGGGCGAGGCCCACACCGGCCACGCCACAGGCGCAGCCGGCCAGGTTCTTCTTCGACTCCAGGAAGCCCAGCAGGCCCCCCACCCCGCTACTGGTAGCCACGGATCTCCTCGAACGCTCCGTCCAGCGAACCGTTGCCCTCGGTGGCGTCGAAGAGCCGCCCGCCGGTCAGTTCGGTGATGTGGGTGAGCTCCTTGCGGTCCGAGTCCCCGAACAGCACCGCGAACACCGGCGTGCCCTTCTGCGCCTCGGGCAGCCCGGCGTAGAAGGAGTCGAAGTGCTTGGCATTGACCCCCTCGGTGTTCGCCCCGTCCGTCATCAGCACGATCGAGGTGAAGGCGTCCCCGCCGCCCTTGCCGATGTGCTGGTACGCCGCCTCCAGACTGCTGTAGATCGCCGTACCCCCCTCCGGCCGCAGACCTTTGATGTCCGCGCGGATGGCGTCCAGGGCGGCCGCCTGCTTGCCCGGCTCGACCACGTACGGGTGGATCGACTTCACCTTCGACCCGAAGGACAGCAGCGTGACCTCCTCGCGGTCCCGGAACCGGTGTCCGGTCTCCGAGGTCCCCGTGCCCGTCAGATCGGTGAGCGCCGCCTTCAGCCGCCCGATCCGGTCCTCCTCGGCCATCGAGCCCGACGTGTCGAGCACGTACACCGTCCGCGAGGGCCGGCGCAGCTCGTTCTCGTACGAGGCCAGCAGCCCGTCGGCGACCGGCCGCGAGCCCGGGAACGGCAGCTCGCGCCGCTTGTCCGCGCCCAGCCCGGCGGCCGGGGCCACCCCGGAGGCGACCGGACGGCGGAAAGTCTGCTCGGTGATCGCCTTCTGCGCCTCCGCGCCGCGCAGGTAGTCGGTCAGCGCCCGACCCGAGTCGCGGGCCCCTGCCGGGGCCGAGGTCAGCAGGGTCAGCGGGTAGTGCGCGGTGACCACGCCGTCCAGCGGCCGGATCACCTGAAGGTTCGTCTTCGAGTCCCGGTTCATGGCGAGCAGCACGGACTCGTAGTTGACGAGCGCGTCCACGTCCCCGCGCTTGGCATAGGCGGAGGCCAGCCAGCCCGAGGAGCCGGAGGTCAGCTTCTGCCCGGAGAAGAACTCCTTCAGCTTGGGCTGCGCCGCCTTCACGTCCGCGTCGGTCAGCGCGGCCTGCGCGCCGGACAGCGCCGAGGCCACCGAGATCAGGGCGGAGAAACCGGAGTTGGAGCGCACCGGGTCGGTCATCCCGTACGTCAGCCTCCCGGCGGCGACGGCTTCGTGGACCTTCGACCAGGTCACCGTCTCCGGCTGCCAGCCGAGCCGGACCAGCGCCTCGGGCTTCACGCCGAGGGCGACCGGCGAGGACATCACCGGGGTCTCGTTGGCGAGCTTCCCGGCGGCCTCGGGGCGCAGCCGCAGGTAGTCGTTGGAGGACAGCCAGATCGCGTCGTACTTCCCGTCGGCCTTCCCGGAGGCGACCTGCTCCACGGCATCGAGCGTTCCGGTCCAGGTGAGGTTCACCGCGACGCCGGTGGCCTTCTTGGCCTGCTCCAGTACGGGCTTCATGTCGGCGAGCTCACTGGAGGCCAACACCCGCAGGGTGCCGTCCTTGTAGACGGAGGGCTCGGGCTTGGCCGGCTTGTCGGAGCTGCACCCACTCGCGGCCATCATCCCGACCAGCGCCAGCGCGGCCACCCAGCCGCGGCGCGGCCGGCGCCGCTCGGCCCCGCTCACTGCGCACCCCCCTCAAGCGCATTCGCCGTCCGCGTCCGGGCCAAGTACTCCGACGCCGAACGCAGTTCATCCGTAAGCGACTCCACCGTGGCGGCCATGCTCTCCGTCGCCTGCACCTTGAACGTGTCGATCGCGTCGAGCGTCTTGTAGATCTGCGCGAAAGCCACCCGCAGGGTCTCCGCCCCCACCGCCGGATCGGCGGCGATCCGCTGGATCTCCCCGCTCTGCGAGGACAGCATCTCCGCATTCCCCCGGATCAGCTCCTCGGTGGTCCCCTTGAGCGCGTTGACCTGCTCGATCACCTTCTTCTGGTTGTCGAGGGCCGAGGCCAGCATCACCGCGATCCGCAGCGCCGACACCGTCGTCGTCGCGGCCCGGTCCACGCCCTTGATCAACTCGTCGTTGTTGCGCCGGACCACGTCCATCGCCAGGTAGCCCTGCGCGCACACCGCGAGCTGCGTCAGCAGGTCCTGGTGCTTCTGCCGCACCGGGAACAGCACGTCCGCCCGCATCGCGTCCGCGGCCTGCGGATCGACCGGAGCCACCTCCGCGATCCGCTGCTCGACGGCCGTGTCCAGGGCCTCGGTGAGGACCGCGTACTCCTGGAGCTTGCCCATCGTCTCCCACAGCCGGGCCCGCTCGGTGTGCAGCGCCGCGTTGTCGCGGCGCAGCTCGTCCTGGCCGCCGCGCAGCGCGCCGACGATCTTGTTGAGGGTGGCCTGCGAGGAGGCGTACTTCGCCACGCGGTCGCGGAACCTGTTGCCGCCGGGCAGCTTCGAGAGCAGCTTGCCGAGCCCCTTGGCGGGCGCGTCCCGCGGATCGAGGTCCTCGACGGTGCGCCGCAGTTCGACGAGCGAGCCGGCGACCCGGGCCTGCGCGTCCGCGCCGCCGTCCGAGCCGAGGGAACGCACGGCTCGCTCCAGCATCCGGTTGGACTGCTGGGCGGCGCTGCGGATGTCGGCCGCGCCGAGGCCGGCGATCTCGCCGATCTTCGTCGCGAACTCGGGGGAGCGGGTGTCGATCCCGGCGAGCCGGCCGACGTATTCGTCGGCGCGGCGGGCCATCTCCTCGCGCACGCCGTCCTGGAGCGGGACCAGGCCGGACGCCTGCTCGCGGCGGACGGGGGCGACGGGCTCGGGAGCGCTGAGGACGAAGGTGCCGTCCTCCGGAGGTGTCAGTGTCATCGTGTTCGGTCCCCCTAGCCCTTGGCGCGCTGGGCCAGCGCCATCAGGATCTTGACGGTGGGCGTGCCGACCTGGCGGATGCCGGTCAGGCCCGGGTTGAGGTAGGCGGCGTGCGGCGCGGTGACGGCCGTGAACTGGGCCACGCCCTCCTGCGGGCGGAACCCGCGCTGCATGATCAGGTCACGCAGCCTGGGGTCGGTGCCGAGGAGAATGCCGAGGTCACCGGCCTTCTCGTTCAGCGGGACGAAGGTGTGCGCCGTGTTGACGGTGGTGTCCGGGTAGAGCACGACCATCTCGCCCGGGTCCTGGTGCTGGAGCAGCATGGAGGCCACCTGGGACTCGTACGCCAGGATCAGCGGTTCCCCGCTGCCGCTGATGAACGCGCGGAACGGACCGTCGGTGCTGGGCTCCAGGGAACCCTGTACGGAGATCAGCTTGCGCATCAGGGGCGCGGTGCGCTCGATCCCGGCGTCGTCGGCGACGACGGTGTTGCCGTTGGCGACGTTGGAGGCGAGGGCGAGGAAGAGCGCACCGGAGTTGGAGGTGGACGGGTCGGTGGTCTTGATGAACACCCTGCCGGTCAGTTCGGGGTAGGCGGCGGACCCGGGCAGCTGCTGCCAGTTGCGGTCCTCTTCGGCGGCCTTGAGGAAGGGGCCCATGAGCAGGGTCCCGGTGTTCTTGCCGTTCATCTTCACGAGGCCGCCGTCGCTGAGGACCTTGGCGGCGCCCGGTCGGGCGATGACGACGATCGGGGAGAAGAAGGGCTTGACCTCCTGGGCTCCCTTGATCCCTGCGGCGGCCGCGACCTCCTTGGCGGGCTCGCTGCTGCTGGGGAAGGCGAAGTCGAACTCCTTGAGGGCGAGTTGGTCCATCGCCCAGGAGCCCGAGGACTCCGCCTTCACGGTGTAGCCCCTTTCCTTCAGGGCCTTGACGACGTCAGGGTCGCGGAAGAAGTCGGACTTCTCCGAGCCGATGACGCCACGCACGGTCTTCGTTGCCGTGGATTCCGGGTCCTGCCCCTTGAGAAGGACGACGGCTGCGACGCCGCCGATCAGGAGGAGGCCCAGGATGATTCCCAGGATGCGTCTCACGGGTGCAGCGTGCTCGCGGAAACCCACATTCCGCGCGCAGTTGAATGAACGTCAGGTGTCCAGGCGGTCCCACTTCGAAATGCTGTGTGGGCCCGCCGGTGCTGGTGGGCGGGGCGGTCGCCGAGGAGGATCGTGCCATGGGCGTGAGCGCGTTGAAGTGGCAGGGCTGGCTGGTGGGTCTGGTGACGCTGGCGGCCCTGCTGGTGTTCGCCCCGCTCGGCCTGTACGTGTGGGCGAGCGGTGGCGGTCCGACCGAGGCCGCGCCGCGGCCGGCGGTGGAGGACGTACGGGTCACGGGGTGCCGAATCGATCCGGCGAGCCGGCGGGTGCTGGCGGCGGTGGAGGCGACGGGCCGGGCCGAGGGGCGGGGCGCGTACGTGGTCACGGTGGAGTTCCGCGACTCGGCGACCCCGGACCCGGCGGGCCGCTCCGCCCAGGCACTGGTCCGCGTGCCGGGCGTGGCCCCGGGCGCGACGGAGCACGCGGAGGCCCTGGGCCCGGTCTGGCCGGCGGGGACCACCCCGTGGTGCGGGGTCGCCGCCGCGGAGTTCACGGCCGCGCCGTAACCCGCGCGCCGCCGGGCCCCCGGCCCCTGGCTCTACCCCCGGCGACCGCTCCGGCTTCCCTGCCCGCATGCTGATCGGCATGAATGCGAGTCGGCCTGCGGTTGACCCTCGACTTGGTGGAGGGCCCAGAGTCCTGGGTGTGGAGAGCGAGATGCGCGGTATCGGCGAGATGGCCCGGGACAGTGGACTGGGCGTGAGCGCCCTGCGGTTCTACGACGGTGCGGGCGTACTGGCCCCGGCCTGGGTGGATCCGGTGAGCGGCTACCGCTGGTACGGCCCCGAGCAGCTGGAGGAGGCCCGGCTGTTGGCCCGGCTGCGCCGGGCCGGTATGCCGCTGGCGGACATTCGGCTGGTGCTGGCCGGATGGTCCGGTTCGGACACCGATCTGGTGCGGAACCTGCTCCAGGCGCATCTGCGCCGTCTCGAACAGGGGCTGTCCGATGCCCGCGGCGAGTTCTCCACGATCCGAGCGCTACTCGAACGCAGGGAGAACCCCATGACTTCGCTCCGCACCACGGCCCTCCGGTCGACCGTCTCCGCACCCGAACTGGCCGCAGCGCTGGACGGGGTCCGGTTCGCCGCCAGTACCGACCCGGAGCTGCCGATGCTCGGCGGTGTCCTGTTCGACATCGAGGGGGACGAGCTCCGTGTCGTGGCCACCGACCGGTACCGGTTGGCCGTCGCGCAGGCCGGTACCACCGGGCACGGCGGGCCCCGTGTGCAGGTCATCGTGCCGTCCCCGCTCGTCGACGCGATGCGGGCGCTGCTGGGTGACGACGCGACCGTTCTCCTCACCGTGGACGGTGACCGCGTGGTCTTGGAGGCGGGGGACCGTCAGGCGGCCGGTCGGTGCCTCGATCACGACTTCCCCGACTACCGTCGCCTCGTGAGCGTGCCGGCGGGGCGCCGTGCCCTCGTCGATGTCGCGGCCCTCCGGGAGGCGCTGGAGACCGGCCCCGTCCGCCCGAGCGAGGCCCGCGAGCAGGACGGCGTCTCCTGCGACCTCAGCGTGCTCGACGTGGCGGCCGACGGTGTGGTGACGGTCTGCGGGGACGGCGACGACGGCCGGGACCGCGTCGCCGTCAACCGTGAGTTCCTGCTGGAGGCGCTGGCCGCCGGAGCTCGGGACCGGCTGGTCCTGGAGTTCGGTGCCCCTACGGCGCCGGTGGTGATTCGCCGGACCGACACCGAGGACGCCTTTTCGCTCCTGATGCCCGTGCGTCTGGAGGACTGACGACCGGGGCGGTGCCGCGCTCCCCGCAGGGGGAAATGGCACCCGGTCCGGAGCCTCCGCGGCCCCGGACCGGGGCCGTCAGTGGGCGCCGGCCAGGTCCTGGGACTCCAGGGCGGCGGCGTGGGCGTCCATGCGCTCGGCGGCGAGGATCGCGACGGTGGTGTCGGCGCGGGACGCGGCGACGAGGAGCGCGCGGGCGGCGAGGTCGTGCGCACGCTGGTGCAGGGCCGCGAAGTCCCCGGATTCGCCGGTCTGCGGAGCCCGCGCCGGCGCGGCACCGCGCAGCCGCGTGACCTGGTCGGCGATCTCGGCGGCGGCCTCGGCGAGCCCGAGCTCGTCGGTCACGGCGAGCAGCGCCGAGAGGTGCCCGGCGAGCTGGATGTCCAGCGCCTCGGCGCGGCTGCGGTGCGGATAGTCCGGGCTCGCGGCGGCGGCGCCCATGCGGTGGACGACCGACTTCGTGCGGATCGGCTCGTACATGAGGTGGCCTCCTGCGTGGTCAGGAGACCATCCTACATTGGATCCGTTCTAAAGTTGAGTTCAATCCTGTTGATCGCTTGAGCGCGTCCGGTCGAGAATCCGCCGCGTCGCTCCTACGGCTGGCTGTAGCCGTCGAGGAACTTCCCGATCCGGGTCACCGCGTCGGCGAGGTCCTTAGCGTTCGGCAGGGTCACGATCCGGAAGTGGTCGGGCTCGGGCCAGTTGAAGCCCGTACCGTGCACGACCATGATCTTCTCGGCGCGCAGCAGGTCCAGGACCATCTGCCGGTCGTCCTTGATCTTGTAGACGGACGGGTCGAGCTTGGGGAAGGCGTAGAGCGCGCCCTTCGGCTTCACGCAGGTGATGCCCGGGATCTGGGTGAGCAGGTCGTAGGCCGTGTCGCGCTGCTCCAGGATCCGCCCGCCGGGCAGGACCAGGTCGTCGATCGACTGGCGGCCGCCGAGGGCGGTGGCGATGGCGTGCTGCGAGGGCATGTTCGCGCACAGGCGCATGTTCGCCAGGATCGTGAGGCCCTCGATGTACGAGGCGGCGTTCTTCTTGGGGCCGCAGACCGCCATCCAGCCGGACCGGTAGCCCGCGACGCGGTAGTTCTTCGAGAGCCCGTTGAAGGTGAGGCACAGCAGGTCCGGCGCGATGGCGGCCGTGTTGGTGTGCGTGGTCCCGTCGTAGAGGATCCGGTCGTAGATCTCGTCCGAGCAGACGACCAGGTTGTGGCGGCGGGCGATGTCCGTGAGCCCGCGCAGCATCTCGTCGTCGTAGACGGCGCCGGTCGGGTTGTTCGGGTTGATGATCACGATCGCGCGGGTGCGGTCGGTGACCTTGCGCTCGATGTCGGCGAGGTCCGGCATCCAGTCGGACTGCTCGTCGCAGCGGTAGTGCACGGCCGTGCCGCCGGCGAGCGCGACGGAGGCGGTCCAGAGCGGGTAGTCCGGGGCGGGGACGAGCACCTCGTCGCCGTCGTCGAGCAGTGCCTGCATCGACATCTGGATCAGCTCGGAAACCCCGTTGCCGAGGTAGATGTCCTCGACGTCCAGCTCGATGCCCTTGGTCTGGTAGTGCTGCATGACCGCGCGGCGCGCGGAGAGCAGCCCCTTCGCGTCCCCGTAACCGTGGGCGGTGCCCAGGTTGCGGAGCATGTCCTCAAGGATCTCCGGCGGGCACTCGAAGCCGAAGGCCGCGGGGTTGCCGGTGTTGAGCTTGAGGATGCGATGACCTGCCGCTTCGAGCCGCATCGCCTCTTCGAGGACGGGTCCGCGGATCTCGTAGCAGACATTGGCGAGTTTCGTTGACTGGATCACCTGCATGACGGGAGCTTACGGGTCTCCCGGGCTGTCCGCTGGGGCATTTCCGCCGGACGCCGGGGAGCGATATGTCCCGTTTCGTGCGATGGGTGGGTGGTGACGCCGACCACCCTTGGAATCCGGGGCGGGCCCGCGTCCCGGCCTGCGGAATGGGTGCGGGCGGGTGGGGGAGCGGCGGCGGGTGTTGCGCTCGTCACCCCGGGGGCCGCCGGCGGGCGGCTGAGTACGGGGCCGGGCGCGCGGCTGAGTACGCGCACTCATGCGGCGGGCCGGGCCGGCGGAGAGGCTGGGGGCATGAATCAGCGCGAATGGAAGCCCGCGGACCACGGCCTGCGCGCCGAACGGATCGGCACGATGATCATGGCCCTGGCAGGGGGGCTCATGTTGGCGGGGACGATGTTCTTCGCGCTCCTGCTGCTGGTCCTGCAGGCCGGCCACTGAAGGGCGTGGGGCAATGCGATTCGTGGTCGGAGACATGGCGATCACCACGGTCGGCAGGGACGGCGACGACCGGGCGATCGAGTTCCTCGTGACCCCGCACGGCGCCGCCGAGGAGGCGCGCTTCGTGATCCACCGCGAACACGACCGGGGCTGGGAGGCCGCCCGCCTCACGGTCGATCCGCGGTCGGGCGGCGTCCCGGTGGCCGCGGTGGAGTGGGCGGTGGAGTTCGCCCGCGAATACCTCTAGCCTCTCGCCTACCTCTGGATCGCGTACGTGGCCTGCGTGAAGCCGGCGCCCAGCGCCCTGGTCGACCGGAGGGCGAGCCGGACGTCCTGCCCGGCGAGCGCGCCGAAGAGCGGGATGCCGGAGCCGATGAGGACCGGCGCGGTGGTGACGGTCAGCTCGTCCAGTAGCCCCTCCCGCAGGAAGGTCTGCACGATCTTCCCGCCGTCCACGTACACGCTCTTCGCCCCGGCGGTGGTCAGTCCGGCCAGCAGCTCGTCGAGGGAGCGGTACACGGTGATCCGCTCGTCGTCGCTGTTCAGCGTGGTGCTCAGGACGGCCACGCGCTTGCCCTCGTACGGCCAGAAGCCGAAGGTCAGCACCTTCTCGTAGGTGTTGCGGCCCATGGCGAGGGTGTCGATCCCGGCCATGAACTCCGTGTAGCCGGTGTCCCCGACCTCCTCCTCGGCGTACGAGGTCAGCCACTCGATGTCGCCGTCGGTGCGGGCGATGAAACCGTCGAGGCTGACCCCGATGGTGACGGCCGTACGGAAGGCGCGCTCCTGCGGGGTCGGCGTGCTGCTCACTGGCTCTCCTTCTGTCGGTACGGGTGCAGAGTGACTTCGAGGGCATCGAGCCGCCGCCCGGTGAGGGTGCCCTCCCGGTCCACCGCCCACAGCACCCCGGCCCCGGTCGTGGCCTGCTGGACCGAACGGGTGAGCAGGGCGGTGTCGGTGTCCGGACGCAGCTCCCCGGCCGCGACCGCCTCCTCCAGCAAGGCGCGTACGGCGGCCTGCTGGGCCTGCTCGGAGGCGAGGGCGAGGCGGTGGAACTCCGGGTCGGCGAGGTCGGCGCACAGGAACGCCAGATGGTTGGCGAACTCCTCCGGCGTCACGACCCCGCCCCAGACCGCCGCCGTCAGCGCGGCGAGCGCGTCCAGCGGCGAGGGGTGCTGCGCCCGGACGTGCGCGTGGAGGCGCCCGACCTCCTCGGCACCCCGCTCCGCGACGGCGAGCAGCATCCCGCGCTTGGACCCGAACCGCTGCGACAAGGTCGCCGGCACCAGCCCGACCTCCTTGGCCACGGCGGCCAGCGTCAGCCGCGCGGGCCCGGTCCGGCCCATGACGCCGACGGCGGCATGAAGGATCGCGGCGTCGTCGATGCCGCGCGGACGACCGGCCATCCGGGCCCACCTCCCCATTGATGAATGACTGTTCATTTATTAAAGCGCGAGCGGATCGCTGCGCGCAAGTACCAGCGCGGACGGGCGATCCGCCGCAATCCCACGCGAGCCTCCGTGATCACGATTAGCCTGCGCCCATGGCTGCCTCCTCCTCTTCCGTCTCCTTGCCCACGCCTGCCCGTACGCGCTTCGAGGGTGATCCCGGCCGCGTCGCGGTCGTCGTCCCGGGCGTCGGCTACTCGCCGGCGCACCCTCTGCTCGACTACGCCCGGCTGGTGCTGCTGCAGCACGGCTGGACCGTCCAGCAGCTGTGGTGGCGGATCCCGGGTGAGTTCCGCGGGTTCACCGCCGCGGAGCGGTCGGAGTGGGTGGAGGCGCAGGTCGCGGCGGCGGTGGACGCCGAGGGTGGAGCCTGCCGCATGCTCGTCGGCAAGTCGCTGGGCTCCCTCGCCACCGGTTTCGCGGCCGACCGGAACCTTCCCGCGGCGTGGCTCACCCCACTGCTCACCTCCCCCCGCGTCGCGGACGCCCTCGTCCGCACCAAGGCCCCGACCCTCCTCGTCGGCGGCACGGGCGACAGCCTCTGGGACGCGCGGGTGGCGGACGAACTCCCGCACCGGGTCCTGGAGATCCCGTCGGCGGACCACGCGCTGCTCATTCCGGGCGACGCGGTCCGGTCGGCGGGGGTGCTCCAGCGGGTGACGGCGGAACTGGACACGTTCGTGGGGGCGGTGGGGTAGCCCCGAATTCCCCGGGCGTTGTCAGTGGTCGCGCATACCGTGGGGGGATGAAGCCGCTCAGGATCATCGACGGGGACGCGACCAGTCCGCAGGCCAAGGGACCCAAGGTCATCGCCCATGTGTGCAACGACATCGGGGGGTGGGGGAAGGGCTTCGTGCTCGCCGTTTCGAAGCGGTGGCCCGAGCCCGAGGCCGAGTACCGGGCGTGGCACCGACGGCGCAGCGGGAACGACTTCGGGTTGGGGGCCGTGCAGTTGGTGCGGGTCAAGCCCGACGTGTGGGTCGCCAACATGGTCGGCCAGCGCGGGATACGGACCGGCAGCGGCGGGCCGCCGATACGTTACGACGCCGTGGAGCGCTGCCTCGCCACGCTGGCCGGGCACGCCGTCGAGCTCGGGGCGAGCGTGCACATGCCGCGCATCGGGTGTGGGCTCTCCGGCGGCAAGTGGCCGCGCATCGAGTCGCTGATCAACGACCAGTTGTGCGCGCGCGACGTGGAGGTGACGGTCTACGACCGCGCCTAGTGCTGTGACCCGGTGAACCTTTCCGGTCGCAGCACTAGCGCGGCGCCGTGTCGTCGGCCGGGAAGGCGGGGCCGTGGCCGGGCACGATCACGTCCGTGGCGGCCAGTACCCGGAGGCGGGAGGTGCGCAGTACGTCGTGGTCCGGGGCGACCGGGTCGTCGACCGGGCCGTTGGGCCGCCACCACAGGTCGCCCACGAAGGCGATGGTGCCCTCCTGTGTCCCGGCGAGGAGGGTGATGTCCTCGGGGCTGTGGCCCGGCGTGCGGATCAGGCGCAGGGAGGGGGTGAGTTCGTACCCCTCCGCGTCGCGGTCGGTCCACTGGTCGGCCTCGTAGATGGCCTTGTGGTCGTGGACCCGGGCCTGCCCGAAGAGGCCCACGTTCATGGTGTTGTCCGGGTGGTGGTGGCTGAGGATGACGTCCGTGATGTCGTCGGGGCCGAGGCCGAGTTCCGCGAGCGGGCCCAGGATGCGGTCGCGGCTCGCCACCATGCCCGGGTCGACGATCACGTGCCGGTCGCCGTCGGAGACGTAGGAGACGGTGGCGGCGACCCCGGGGCCGGTGGAGAGGGTGTAGCCGGTGGTCAGGATCGTGTAGGTGGCGGTGCGGCCGAGCGGTGCGTCGGTGTGGGTGTCAGTGTGCACGCCCGTGTGAGTGTTCGTCAGTGTGGCCGTCTGGGTGTTCGTCATGTGCTCAATCCTGGCTGCGGGAGACCGCGTTCACGAGTGGCACTGCTGCCAGTGATCGCGGGAATCGTGCCAAGCTGTCATGCTTCCCCGCATGGCCCCCTTCACCACCGTCGCCGCCTACGCTCCGCCCGGGGTCGGCATGCTCGCCGTTGGGATCGTCGCCGAGGTGTTCGGTGTGCGCGGGGCGGGGTTGCCGCGGTTCGACTTCGCCCTGTGTGCCGAGCGGCCGGGAGCCGTGGTCACCGATGTCGGGGTGCCGGTGGCCGTCGAGTACGGGCTGGAGCGGCTGGCCGACGCCGAGCTGGTGATCGCGCTGCCGTGGGCCGACTTCCGTACCCCGCCCCCGCCCGCCGTGCTCGACGCGCTGTCGGCCGCGCACGCGCGCGGCGCGCTGGTCGCCGCCCACTGCGTCGGGACGTTCGCGCTGGCCGCCGCCGGGCTGCTCGACGGGCGGCGGGCCACCACCCACTGGCGCTTCGCCGGGCTGCTGGCCGACCGCCACCCGGACGTCGCCGTCGAGGCCGACGCCCTCTACGTGGACGAGGGTCGGATCGCCACCGGCGCGGGCGCCGCCGCGGGCTTCGACCTGTGCCTGCACCTCCTGCGCCGGGAGCACGGGGCCGCGACGGCCAACGCCATCGCGCGGGACCTCGTACTGCCCTCGCACCGCGACGGCGGGCAGGCCCAGTACCTGGCGGCCCCCGTCCCCGCGGACTGCCAGGACGAGCGGCTGTCCGAGGTGCTGGCCTGGACCCGCGAGCACCTCGCCGAGCCGCTGCCCGTCGCGGAGCTGGCCCGGCGCGCCATGATGAGCAAGCGGTCCTTCGCCCGCCGCTTCGCCGCCGCGACCGGCACCACCCCGCACGCCTGGCTGCTGAACCTGCGCCTCGGCAGCGCCGAGGAGCTGCTGGAGACCACGGAGCTGCCGGTCGAGGAGATCGCCCGCCGGGTCGGCTTCGGCAGCGCGGCCGTGCTGCGGGAGCAGTTCGTACGCCGCCGGGGCGTCCCGCCCCGGGCCTACCGCCGCTCCTTCACCCGCATCCCGTAGCCGGTGGCCCGGTCGCCGCGCCCGCCCGGCGTGCCGTGCACACGTCGAAGTGGCTGACCCGGCAGGTGTCGGCGGGCATGGCCGCGCCGAGGTTCACGGCGGTGCCGTCGCCCGCGATGCGCCGGCGCTTGCCGACCGGTACGAGGTGGCAGGGCCGCTCGCCCGGCTGTACGAGGAGCCACTTGCCCCGGACCGTCCTGTGCCAGTACGCGGCTTCGCCGCACAGCCGGCAGACGGCGGGCCGGCCCTCGCGCGCATCGGCCTGCCGCAGCTCCTGCGCTGCCTGTGGCTGCCGGACGACGGTCACCAGGGCGTCGGCCAGGACCTGTCCGAGGAGGAGCGGGCCGTGGTCGCCTCGCTCCTGCTTGCGGGTGTTCGTGTTCAACCATCCCCCCTTACCGCCCTGTTGTTGGCGGATCGAGGGCAGGCCGTGCCGGCCGCCGGCCGAAAGATGACCCGAACGGGTGGCGGCGCGTGGCGGGGCGGGCGGCGCGAGGAGGAGGGCCCTAGCGCTCCAGGATCACCAGCGGGATCTCGCGGGCCGTCCGCTCCTGGTCCTCCTCGTACGGGGGCCACAGGCCGGTCATCATCTCCCAGTACATCTCCCGCTCCACCGGCGTGGCCGTGCGCGCCGTGGCCGTGAAGAGGGCGGCGCCCACCTGGAGGCGCACCTCCGGGTGGGCGGTGAGCCGTCGGTACCAGGCGGGATGGTCCTGCGATCCGTAGCCCGCGGCCAGGACGATCAGCCGGTCCGCGTCCTCGCCGTAGATCAGCGGGGTCCGGATGGTGCGGCCGGTGGCGCGGTCGAGCGTGGTGAGCAGGAGGGTGTGGACTCCGTGCCAGAGGTGCCCGTCGGCGCCCGCCGTGGTCACGTACGCGCGGACGTGGTCGAGCCGCGGGCCGGGCGGCGGGTCCGAGGGGTGGTCCCAGTCGACGTCGAGTGCGTGCATTTACCTGTCCTTAGGGTTTTGGCCCCCGGGCGGCTAACGAGCATTAACGATTCTGGATGCGGTCGACCCGTACCGCACGTCCGCGGGACCTGCCCGAAGTGCGTTCATGGGGACCTGGCCGGAGTATGGGGCCAGGGGAAACCGTAGGAGGTACGCGATGGTCAGTGAACCCGACGAGCAGCCCACACGGTCGGACCGGCTCCACACGGGCGGGGACCGGCCGTACGACCCCGAAGACCTCGTGATGGCGACCGGCCACGACCCGACTCCGGAGCGGGTCGAAATGGCGCGCCGGCTCATCGAGAAGGAGGGCCCGCAGGTCATCGAGCGGTACCTGCCGTAGCGGCTCGTAGCTCGTGGCTCGTGGCGCCTGGTACGCGCCGCGCGCTGTCCCCAGCCCCGTCCCGGACCCCCGGCACGGGGCCGAGGCACGTCGGCCGCAGTCCGTCGGCCGCAGTCCGTCGGCCTCAGCCCGTCAGCGTGGCCGCCGTGCCGAGGGCGGTCAGCAGCCCGCAGATCCCCAGGTTCACGGCCCTGTGCTCCCAGAACACCGCGACGAACTCGCGGATGGTCGCGCTCGGCCAGTAGTACTTCGCCGTGGGCGAGCCCAGTACCTGCCCGTTCACCCCGGTCTTGCGGGCCATCATCGCGGCCCGGAAGGCGTGGAAGTTGTTGGTGACCACCACGCACCGGTAGTCCGGGTCGTCCGCCGTCATGATCTCGCGGCTGAACCGCATGTTCTCCTCGGTCGTCGTGGACCGGTCCTCCAGCGTGATGTGCTCCGCCGGCACGCCCCGCGCGATCAGCCAGTCCGCCATCGCCCGCGCCTCGGCGATCTTCTCGTCCGAGCCCTTGCCGCCCGACGGCAGCAGCACCGGCGGCCGGCCGCCCCGGGCCAGCTGGGCCTCGTAGATGTCCTGGCCCTTGCGCAGCCGCGAGGCCAGCAGCGGCGGCACCCGGTCCCCGCCGATCAGGCCGGAGCCGAGCATGACCACGTGGTCGACGTCGCCGCGCACCTTGATCCGTCCGTAGAGGAAGGCGTACCCGAGGAAGCAGAGGAAGAGGAAGGAGACGTACGCGACGATCACGGCGAGCGTGCCCACGATGCCGTCGAGGACGCGCGAGCCCGCCATCTGGACCACGAGCAGCAGCGCGAGCATCCCGAAGATCCCGAGCCCCGCGAGCAGCGACAGCAGGTTGGCCGGACGGCTCCCCTCCTTGCGGACCATGGTCACGCCGTTGGCGATCAGGAAGACGCCGAGCGCCAGAGTGCCGAGCGTGGGCACGGCGAGGACGGCCAGGACGATGGGGTAGGCCAACCAGCTCGGCAGCTTGCCCAGTTGGAGGAGCAGGGCGAACGAGAGGGTGATGAAGGTCAGTCCGAACAGCACGGCGTTGCGGAAGCGGCGGCGGTCTTCCCGCGCGCTGAGGCAGAAGGCGAGGAAAAACACGGCGGCGAGGGCGAAGGCGACCATGCCGCCCATCGTAAATGTCAGATTTGAGTACGAGTGTGAGCCGTGCGGGCAGTTGTACGGCGCACGGAGCGGCCCGCCAGGACGTCCGTGCGGCGCCCGTCGCGCATCACGAAACGCCCGTCGATCAGTACGTGCGGAATGCCCGTCGGCAGCACCCGCGGGTTCTCGTACGTGGACCCGGCCGCGACCGTGTCCGGGTCGAAGAGCACGAGGTCGGCGCGGTGGCCCAGCCGCACCAACCCCCGGTCGGGCAGCCGCAGGCGCGCCGCGGGCCGGCCGGCGAGGTGCGCCACGCACTCCTCCAGCGAGAGCAGGCCCAGCTCGCGGACGTAGTGGCCGAGGTAGTGCGGGAAGGTGCCGTAGGCGCGAGGGTGCGGTTTCGCGCCCTGGAGGATGCCGTCGGAGCCGCCGGTGTGGGCGGGGTGGCGCATGATCGCCCGGACGTTCTCCTCGTGCCCCACGTGCTGGAGGATCGTCGGCGCGAGCCGGTCGCCGAGCAGCAGCCGCCGGGCGGTGTCCCAGCCGTCCACGCGCGTGCCGACGTACGCGGCGAAGTCCGGGTCCGCGGTTCCCGAGACCTCGATGGTCGACCAGTCGACGGGCACCCCGTGGCAGCCGTCCGCGCCCTCGACCTCCAGCGCGTACCGGATCCGCTCGGCTTGCGCGTCGTCGCGCAGCCGGGCCAGGACCGCCTCCGGGCCGCCCTCGTTCGCCCAACTGGGCAGCAGCGCCACGAGAGTGGTGCAGCCGGGGGTGTACGGATAGCTGTCGAGGGTGATGTCGGCGCCCTCGGCCAGGGCCGCGTCGAGCAGGTCCAACAGTGGGCCGGCGCGGCCCTCGTTCTCGCCGAAGTTCATGGTGGCGTGCGCGAGGTGGAGGGCGCAGCCGGCCTCCCGGGTCAGCTCGACCATCTCGGCATAGGCGGCGAGCGCGCCGCGGCCGTACGAGCGGTGGTGCGGGCAGTAGTAGCCGCCGTACCGCGCCACCACCCGGCACAGCTCGGTGAGTTCGGCGCCGGAGGCGTACATGCCGGGGGTGTAGGTGAGGCCGGAGGACATGCCGACGGCGCCCTGCGCGAGGCCGTCGGCGAGGAGCGACCGCATCCGGTCCAAGGCGGCCGCGGTCGCCGGGCGGTCGTCCCAGCCGAGGGCGTACGCCCGGACGGTGCCCTGCGGCACGAGGTACGCGGCGTTCACGGCGCAGCCTTGACCGTCGTGGGCCCCGTCCAGCCGGTCGAGGTACTCGCCGACCGTGCGCCAGTCGAAGTCGACGTCGTCCCCCGGCCCGTTCCAGCCCGAGATGGCGGCCCGCACCTCGCCCAGCGTGCGGTCGTCGACGGGCGCGTACGACAGGCCGTCCTGGCCGAGGACCTCCAGGGTCACGCCCTGGGCGGCCTTCGCGCTGTGGTCCGGGTCGCGGAGCAGGGCGAGGTCGCTGTGGGCGTGCATGTCGACGAAGCCGGGGGCGAGGGCGAGCCCGTACGCGTCGAGGGTGCGGCGGCCGCCGCCCGCGATCCGGCCGATCTCGACGATCCGCCCCTCGTGCACGCCGACGTCGGCCTGGTACGAGGGCCCGCCCGTGCCGTCGACGACGCGGGCCCCGCGGATGACCAGCTCCATCTAGAAGAAGGTGCGCACGAACTCGGTGACGGTGCCGTCGGCCTCCACCACCGGGATCAGCGGCCACTTCTCGAAGATGGTGCACGGGTGGGACATCCCCAGCGCCACCCAGTCGCCCACCTGCACGTCGTCGGGGGAATCGGTCTCCAGCCAGGCGTGCTGGTCGGACAGCTTGACCACCCGCACGCCCGTGGCGGGCCGCTCCTCGCCGGTGAGTTCGTCCCGGACCAACTCGGCCTCCGGGAGCCCGAGATCGTACGCGATGTCGCGCTTGCCGGCGTTGACGAAGGCCTGGGTGGGGGAGGGCCGGGAGACGACCTGGGTCCACAGCCGGAACGCGGGGCGCAGCCCGCCCTCTTCGGGGTGCCGGTTGAAGGGGGTCAGGCCCTTGTACCAGCCGTGGTCGTGGGAGACGTACGCGCCGGAGCGGAGCAGCTTCAGCACGGGGCGGGAGAGCTCCGGGACCTCGGCGAACACGTCGGCGACGGCGTCGAACCAGGAGGAGCCGCCGGCGCTGACGACGATCTCCTCGACTTCGGCGCCGAAAAGGCCGGCCTTGTCGAACTCGACGGCGAGACCGGTGAGTCGGCGCAGGTACGCGTGCACGCGCTCGGGGTCGGCGTCGGGCACCTCGGCCTCGTAGCCGGCGATCCCGACGAGCCGCAGGGTGGCGGTGGCGGCGACCGCGTCGGCGACGGCCCGGCAGTCCTCGTCGCTACGGGCTCCCGTGCGGGCGCCCTCGCCGGCGCCGAGCTCGACGACGACGTCGAGGCGGGCGGGCGAGTCCCGCAGGGCCCGGTCCATGAGGTGCACCCCGCGCACGGAGTCGACGTAGCAGACGAAACGGAAGTCGGGGTCGCTGGCGAGCTCGCCGGCGACCCAGCGCAGGGCGGCGGGATCGACGAGCTCGTTGGCGAGGAAGATCCGCTGGATGCCGAAGGCGCGGTAGACGCGGGCCTGGTGCGGGACGGCGGCGGTGATGCCCCACGCGCCGTGCGCCAGCTGGCGGCGGAACAGCTGCGGGGCCATGCAGGTCTTGCCGTGCGGGGCGAAGGCGAGGTCGTGCCGGGCGGCGTAGGCGCCGAGGGCGGCGAGGTTGTGCTCCAGCGCGTCCGCGTCGAGGGTGAGTACGGGGGTGGTGAACCCGCCGGTGTACAGGTCCCGCCGCTGCCGCGCGAGCTGCCCGACGGTGAGCCCGGCCGTCTGGGCGTCCGGGGGGAGGCCCTTGAACCGGTGGTCGACCGGTTCGTCGGCGAGTGCGGTGACGGGGTCGCTGGCCATGCGGGTGCCTCCCGGGGTTGCTGGGTTGCGCTGGGTGCAACGGTCGTTGCGTGTTCCGCTGCGAGCTGTCTAACATCCCGGGTGACGAAGGGTCAACGCGTGCCGTCCGGCGCGGCGCCGCTGCCGGGGCGCCGCCCCGGACCCCGCGCCTCAAACGCCGGCGAGGCTGGATTTGCCTCCGGCGGCGCGTCAAAACGCCGGCGAGGTTGGATTTGCCTCCGGCGGCGCGTCAAAACGCCGGCGAGGTTGGATTTGCCTCCGGCGGCGCGTCAAAACGCCGGCGGGGCTGGGTTTGCCTCCGGCGGCGCGTCAAAACGCCGGCGGGGCTGGGTTTGCCTCCGGCGGC